>JAGWIE010000312.1 GCA_028866445.1 Rhodospirillales bacterium
CTGGCGCTGGGCCTTTCCAAACCGGGCGAGGACCATGTTCTGCTGCGCACCCGAAAGCAGGAGCTTATCGAAACCGGCGATATTGTCTTCGATGTGGGCTTGATTTCAGACGCCACCAATAACCGCTTCGACCATCACCAGATCGGCGCGCCGACGCGCGAGGATGGCACACCCTTCTCCTCCGCCGGGCTCATCTGGCAGGTTTATGGGGAGCGCGCCGTGGCGGCCTTGCTCTCGCCAGAAGCTGCCACCTTCGCCCCCGCCATCGCCAAGGCGCTGGACGGCAAACTGGTGAAGCGCATCGACGAGATTGATAACGGCGTTTCCGCCACCGGCCCGGTTATGCGCAACTCTCTCGACCTCGCCGGGCTGGTGGGGGATTTCAACCCGCCATGGGATAGCCCCGAGGCCAACGGCCCCACCGCCGGAGACGATGCCTTCCAGCAGGCTACCGCCATGGTAGCAGGCGTTTTAGCCCGGCAGGTGGAGATCCAGCGCGCCAAGCTGCAAGCGGAGGCTTTGGTGCTCGCCGCGCATGAAGAGGCGGCGGATAAACGCCTGCTGGTGCTGGAAACCGGCATGCCCTGGAAAAACGTGGTGTTCAGCCATAATCTGCCGGTGCTGTTCGCCATCTCCCCGGCTTCCAACGGTAACTGGATGGTCGATACCGTGCCGCCGGAGCCGGGTTCCTTCGCGCAGCGCCTGCCTCTGCCGGAAGGCTGGGCTGGCTTGCAAGGGGCGGAGCTTGCTGCCGCCAGCGGGGTTGAGGATGCGGTGTTCGTGCATGTGCGCCGCTTCGTCGGGGGGGCAAAAACGCGGGGCGGGGCGATTGCCCTGGCGCAAAAGGCACTAACGGAGGCAGAGTGAACAATGCCATGAAAATTCTGTTCGCCTTCGAAAATCCGCTGCCGAGTGCTGAAGCAGATGCGGAAGTGTTTATCACCACGGCGCGGTATCTGCGCGCGCATCTTCAGGAAAGCTGGCTGCATGTGCCTGCCGCGTGGCAGAATATGGCGGCAGCAGAGGCGCTGGCGGAAATGCCGGTTATCCCCGCCTTCGCCCCTTTAAAGCCTGCCGCCCTGCGGCATTTTTTGTGCGGCCTCACCATCGGGCTCCGGCGGGAATTTCATCAGGCGGATTTAGTTTACACGCGCAACCTTTTTGTGGCGTGGATGGCGATTCTCTATGGCCAGCGCGTGGTGTTTGACCATTACCGCCCCTGGCCGGACCAGATTCCCCCCCTGCAACGCTGGCTCTACAAATTGTTCAGCCATAAGCGGTTTCTCGGCAATATCTGCCATTCGGATTATACGTTGCGGAAATATCTGGCGCTTGGCGTACCACCAGAAAAATTGCGCTGCATCCATAACGGGTTTGAGCCGAAGCGTTTTGCCGCCCCGATTCCGTTGGCCGAAGCAAAGGCGCGGATCGGCGTGGCGGAGGATACGAAAACCGTGGTTTACACCGGCCGGGTGAACCACAAAAAGGGGCTGGAGCTGGTGATTGAGGCGGCGAAGCAATTGCCGCAGCTCACCTTCTTGTTCGTCGGCTCCTACGGCGAAGGCCCGGTGGAGGCCTTGGCGCGGGCGGTGCCGAATGTGCAAATTGTGCCGTGGCAAACCGAGGCGACGCTCGGCAATTACATTTCCGCGGCGGATGTGCTGCTGGTCCCGCCATCCTTCCAGCCGCTGGCGAAATTCGGCTCCACCGTGCTGCCGCTGAAATTGTTTCTCTATCTCGGTTCCGGGCGGCCGATTCTGGCGGGCAACACGCCGGATGTGGCGGAAGTTTTAAAGCACGACGAAAACGCCTTTCTGTGCGCGCCGGATGATGTGGCAGCCCTGGTGGCGGGGTTACGGGCGCTGACCGAGGATGACGCACTCGCCGCAAGGCTGGCGGCGGGAGCGGCGGCGGATAGCCGGAGTTATAGCTGGGCGGCGCGGGCGGAAACAATTTTTGCCACTTTGCAGGGTTGGTTGGCGGACGCGCCGTTTCCGGGCCAATGGGGTGCTGCGCAACAGGCCGCGTGGAAAGATGGCTCCCGCCGCTGGTGGGGGCATTTCATCCGCACACGCGGGCTGGTGCTGCCGCCCGGCCCATGAATGAGGACGACCATAAACGCCATTTGGGCCGGGGCTTTAACTGGCTGGGTGGGGCGGCGATTATCGCCAAGGTGACAGATTTCGTCACCATCATCGCGGTGCTGACATACCTCACCAAAACGCAAATGGGCATTGGCTCTCTGGTGCTTTCCATCGGCATGGT
>JAGWIE010000313.1 GCA_028866445.1 Rhodospirillales bacterium
GAAGGAACCGAACAAATTGCCGATACCCACGCCTGCACCGGCAACGCCGATGGTGGCAAGGCCCGCACCAATTTCACGGGCGAGGAGAGCGGCGGAATCATGATCCATTTAACTATTTCCTTTTCGAAGCGGCTTTTAGGAGGTCTGGGGTCAGTGCATGTGAACTGCATCGTGCAGATACAGGCAGGTAAGAATGGCGAACACATAGGCTTGCAGCCCGGCAACCAGCAGCTCAAGTGCGGCCAGCGCCACATTCAACCCCAGCGGCACAACCGAGGCGATGGCGCCAAACACGCCCAACCCGGCGGTGAGCAGCAGCATGAAGCCCGCGAACACTTCCCACATCACGTGCCCGGCGGTCATGTTGGCGAACAAACGCACAGAGAGCGAAACCGGGCGCGAGAGGTAGGAGATGAACTCGATCGGCACGAGCAGCGGCAACAGCCAGCCCGGCACGCCGGAGGGCACAAAGAATTTCAGGAACCGGAAACCATGCGTATAAAAACCCACGGCGGTTGAAAACAGGAACACGAACAAAGCCAGCGCCAGAGTAACGGCGATATGCGATGTAAACGCGAAGAAATACGGGAACAGCCCGATGAGGTTGCCGAGCAGAATGAAGCTGAAAATGGTGAACACCAGCGGGAAGAAGCGCCGGCCTTCCTCGCCAATCGTGTCCACACACATATTATGTACAAACTCGTAGAGCACTTCCACCAGCGCCTGCACCCGGCCCGGCACCAAGGCGCGCGCCTTCAGCCCAATGGCGAACAGCCCCACGATGATTACCGCGGCAGCCAGCATGGCCTCGTTCGAGTTGGTAAAGTTCACGGCACGCCCGATGGGCCCCAGACCAGTGGTCAGGCCAAATTGTCCCAGCGCGTCGATCGATGGTCCCGCCATGTGTCTACCCTGCTTGAAGCCGTCTTTTTCACGCCGCTTGCGCGCCGCCTTGCTACTTTCCGCGTTCAGCCCGCAACAAATTGCGCAGGCCGGCCGCCAAACCCACCGGCACCATGAGGATCATCAGCCATGGCTTGGTGTGGAGAAGCCGATCCAGCCCCCACCCGATCACCACGGCGATGACCATCGCGGCCACCATCTCAACCCCCAGCCGCATCGCCAGCTCGATCGCGCGTTGCGCCGAGCCTGCATCACTCTTTCCCGCTTCCCGGCGTTTGGGGGCGTTGGCCGCGTCTTCCGCCGCCTGCAACCGTTCCTCAAACACCGTTTTCTCCGGGTCGTCGCTCATGCACCTGTCTTCCTTGCGGAAATCCGCCGGGGAGGGTCGCGGCGGTTGCTAACCTTACCCCCCAGCACTGTCAAGAATGAATGCGCGTTATAGTGCATAAGTGGCGTTTGCACCAAAATCATCGCAGAACAGCAGTTGACGCGGTTACGGCCGGGCCGCCACTTATTCACGAGTCGTTTGAAAATTGAGGACTCACTGTGCCTGTGGAAATGCTGCGCGAATTGCCGCTGGACCAAATTCTGCTGGGTGACGCCGGGACCATGCTGCGAATGCTGCCCGATGCCTCGATCAACTGTGTCTTCGCCGACCCCCCCTATAATCTGCAGTTGCGCGGCGAATTGCGCCGCCCGGACGATAGTTTGGTGGATGGCGTCGATGACGATTGGGATAAATTCGACGATTTCGCCACTTATGACGCCTTCACCAAGGACTGGCTCTCTGAATGCCGCCGGGTGCTGAACAAGGACGGCACGATTTGGGTGATCGGCTCTTACCATAATATCTTCCGGATCGGGGCGATCATGCAGGATCTGGGGTTCTGGATCTTGAACGACGTGATCTGGCGCAAGAGCAACCCGATGCCGAATTTCCGCGGCCGGCGCTTCACCAACGCGCATGAAACCATGATCTGGGCGGCGAAAAGCCAGCAAAGCCGCTATAAATTCAACTACCAATCCATGAAGGCGCTGAACGACGACCTCCAGATGCGCTCGGACTGGACGCTGCCGCTTTGCACCGGGGCGGAGCGGCTGAAGAACGTACACGGCCTCAAGCTCCACCCCACCCAGAAGCCGGAAGCCTTGCTGCACCGGGTGATCATGGCCTCCACCAGCCCGGGCGATATTCTGGTGGACCCGTTTCTGGGCACGGGCACATCCGCCGTGGTCGCCAAACGTCTGCACCGGCATTTCATCGGCATTGAGCGCCACCCGGCCTATGTGGAAGCCGCCTGGGGGCGTTTACGGGCCGAGGAGCGTGCGCCGCGCACCGCCGTGGTGGCCCCGCCCTC
>JAGWIE010000314.1 GCA_028866445.1 Rhodospirillales bacterium
GTTGCATAAAGCACCCAATGCATCAGCGCGGCGGCCGTTACGAAGCTGAGCTTGAACAAACCCCCAGCGGTGAGCGCAACGGGAACGTGTCGGCTTGCCATGATGGCCAGATGAAACAGCAGCGGCACCAGGATAATGAGCAGAATGGCGCCATATGGCGAACGCGTTCTGGCCGGAGTCATACTGATGCCCGGTTTGCCTGGATATACGCTGAAAGGGTTCTCAGAGATCTGAAAATGCTCTGATTATTCTCATCGTCCGCGCGCAGCTTCACGCCATAGCGTTGCGCCACCACCAGCGAGATTTCCAGCATATCGATCGAATCCAGCCCCAGCCCTTCTCCATGGAGCGATGCGTCAGGGTCAATCTCCGCTGCCACCGTATCGAGGTTCAAGGTGGAAGTGATTAGGCTGGCAAGCTCTGCTTCGTCGAAAGACTGGGGTAAGGTCGCTGATGTCATGAACCCATCCATAGGAGAGGAGAGCGGACTGGCCAAGTGAAAACACCGTACCCTAAAGATCATCTCACCAATGGCACCGCTTGATTATCGATTGCTCTTCTCTTTTTAATCAAAATGTTAATGCCAGGCATTGGCGATTGCGCCGCACAGTTTCGAACGCGATGGCGCCAAAGTGACCAGATTGACACTCAAGCTGGCCCGTCATAATCGGCAACTGGACGCCGTGTTAATACTTATTCTCATTTACGTCAGGACTCGATTTGTCTCAGCCAGCCTCCCCAGTTCGCCGCGCCGCACTACCTTTTTTGGCGGTATTCGGGCCGGGGATTGTTGTGATGCTGGCAGATACCGAAGTGGGCAGCATCATCACCGCCTCGCAATCTGGCGTGGCCTGGGGTTACCGGCTGTTGATGCTGCAATTCCTGCTCATACCCATCCTGTATGTGGTGCAGGAGCTTACCGTGCGGCTGGGCATTTTCACTGGTAAAGGCCATGGTGAGCTGATCCGTGACACATTCGGCAAGGGCTGGGCCTGGCTTTCAGCCGGCGGGCTGGCAGTGGCCACAGTGGGCGCCTTGCTCTCGGAATTCTCCGGTGTGGCGGGGGTGGGGGAATTATACGGTGTGCCACGCGCCGCAACGCTCAGCCTGGCCGTGGTGTTTTTGTTGGTTGTGGCGTTCACCGGCTCCTATCGCCGGGTGGAGCGGGTGGCCATCGCTCTCGGGCTGTTTGAATTTGTTTTCTTCGTCATCGCCTTTGTCTCGAAGCCAGATGGCCACCAGATCGCGGTGCAAATGCTTCAACCTGCTTTGGCTGACCGGAATTATCTCTATCTTGTCGCCGCAAATATCGGGGCGGTTATCATGCCCTGGATGATTTTTTATCAGCAATCCGCCATCGCTGATAAAAAACTCTCACCGGCGGATTTCCGTTACGCTCGGCTGGATACGGCCATTGGCTCTGTTGTCACCCAGCTCGTGATGGCGGCAGTGCTGATCTCAACCGCGGCCACAATCGGCGTAAAAAACCCTAATGCCAGCCTCAATACGGTTGGGGACATCGCAGAAGCGCTCATCCCGTATCTCGGCATTACCATGGGCAAACTGATCTTCGGCATCGGCGTGCTGGGCGCGGGGCTGGTGGCCTCTATTGTCGCTTCCCTGGCGCTTGCCTGGGGGTTGGGCGAAGTAACAGGCTATCGCCGTTCGCTGGAGGATCATCCCTTCCGGGCCAAATGGTTTTACGGCATTTATGCGGCTTGCCTCATCTGCGGTGCGGTACTGGTGGGGGTGGTTCCAAATCTTGTGATTCTGAACATCGCCGTGGAAGTGATGAACGCGCTGCTGTTGCCGGTGGTGCTTGGCTTTCTGGTGATGCTGGGGCTGAAGGCGCTACCTGCCGAGGTGCGGCTGCGTGGATGGTATGCGGGTCTCACCATCCTGCTTTCAGTCATCACCGCCGGGCTTGGGGTTTATGGCGGGCTTTCCGGCGCTGGATTGTTTTAACTCAGCATTGTCATTTCACCGCCACGAAGCTGCGCAACGCGCTTGCTGAAGCGAGGGCCATAGAGCCGGTAGCAGGTGAAAACAATCCGCAAATCTGGTGGGAGCGTCTTGGCCAGAGCTTCCATTCCAGGCACCACATCCGTACGCTCAATCAGCCTGCTTTCTTCAGATGGAAAAGCAACCGGCTGCGCATAGGTGCCAGAGAGATGCGGGCAGAGTTTTTGTGCCCGGCGCGCGCAGGATAAATGCACAGGCGGCACATTCCCCGCGTAACGCCTGGTTTCATCG
>JAGWIE010000315.1 GCA_028866445.1 Rhodospirillales bacterium
ATTCTTGGGGCTTTGCCGCTGGCCATCGGCATCGGCCAGGGTGCCAGCCTGCGCCAACCTTTGGGGCTTACGATCATCGGCGGTTTGCTGGTGAGCCAGGCGCTTACCTTGTACACAACGCCGGTTCTGTATCTCTGGCTGGAACGGCTTGGGACTAAACTGCGCGGCGGTGAGGATCGAGCGGCGCCCCGCTCAGGCAGTATTGTGGAGGTACAATGAGGCGCATTGCATTCACCGCCCTGTTGGGCCTCTCAGGTTGCATGGTGGGGCCGGGGTATCACCAGCCGAAGCTGGCCTTGCCCGCTGCTTACAAGGCAGCACCTGGCTGGGTAATGGCGCAACCCGCCGATGCCGCGCCAAAAGGCAAATGGTGGCAGAATTTTCAAGACCCGACGCTTGACGCACTCGAAGCGCAAGTGGTGGTGAACAACGCCACCCTGGCGGCGGATTACTATGCTTATGAGCAAGCGGTGGCCGTGGCGCAGGAGGCACGCGGGGGTTTGTTTCCCACGCTGGCGTTAACCGGCAGCGCCACGCGCCAGGGCCAAGGAGGCGGGCGTTCATCTTCGTCGGGCAGCACGACCAGCTTTGGCAGCAACGGCCCCACCACTTCGGGTTCATTCGAGGGGCAGGCAAGTTGGAGCCTCGACATCTGGGGCAAAATCCGCCGCCAGGTTCAAAGCGACGTGGCAAATGCCCAGGTAAGCGCAGCCAATCTCGCCAATGCAACCTTAAGTGCGCAGGCAGCGCTGGCAACGGATTATGTCGACCTGCGCACGGCGGACGTAAACATAACGCTGTTCCAACAAACAGTTTTGGCCTATCAGCAAAGCCTGAGAATTGCCCAGAATCAATACGCGGCTGGCACCGTCGCGCAGTCGGACGTGATTACGGCGCAAACACAACTGGATGGCGCGCAATCCAGCCTGGTCTCTGAATTTGCTACGCGCGCGAATTTTGAGCACGCTATCGCCGTGCTGGCCGGGCAAGCGCCGGCGATGCTTTCCATCCCGCAAGGCCCGCAAATCGCCAGCGTGCCAGTGGCACCCCCGCAAGTGCCCAGCACCCTGCTGCAGCGTCGGCCAGATATCGCCGCAGCCGAACGACAGATGGCAGCGCAGAACGCGTTGATCGGCGTCGCGGTGGCGGCTTATTACCCTGATCTTTCGCTATCCGCTTTGGGAGGGTTTTCGGCCAACCCCATCACCGGGCTGTTTAACGCGTCCAACGCGCTTTGGTCGCTGGGTGCCACTGGCACCGAGGATATTTTCGCAGGTGGCACGCGCAGCCAGGCGGTGGCGGCGGCGAAGGCAAGCTATCTGGAAAGCGTGGAGACCTACCGCCAGACAGTGCTGACCGCCTTCCAGAATGTGGAGGATGATCTTTCCAACCTTCAGATTTATGCCGCGCAGGCACAGGTGGAAGCCCGTGCGGTGGCGGATGCGCAGCGCGCCGCGCAGATTGCGTTGAATGAGTACCGCGCTGGCACGGTGGACTACACCACCGTGGTGACTGCGCAGGTGACGCTGCTCTCGGACCAGCAAACCGCCTTATCCATCCAGCAAAACCGGCTGCTGGCGAGCGTGGCGCTGTATCAAGACCTTGGCGGTGGCTTTACAGAAAGCGATCTGCCGAGTGCGGGGCAGATTCAGAGCAATCTGCCCTTCGCGCCATGATGGCCTACTCCCACTCAATCGTCCCGGGCGGTTTGCTGGTGATGTCGTAGGTCACGCGGTTGATGCCGCGCACTTCGTTGACGATGCGGCCGGCCACACGCGTAAGAAAGCCGATATCGTACGGATACACATCCGCGGTCATGCCATCGGTGCTGGTCACGGCACGAAGGGCGCAAACTTTGTCGTAGGTCCGGCCATCGCCCATCACGCCGACTGACTTCACCGGCAGCAGCACGGCGAAAGCCTGCCATATGGCGTCGTAAAGCCCGGCATTGCGGATTTCTTCGAGATAAATTGCATCCGCCTTTTGCAGCACAGCAACGGCTTCGCGGGTAACTTCACCCAGCACGCGGATGGCAAGGCCAGGACCGGGGAAGGGGTGGCGGCCGACGATGGTCTCCGGCAGCCCCAACTCCCGCCCCAACGCGCGGACTTCGTCCTTGAACAATTCCCGCAATGGCTCAACCAGCTTGAGCGTCATATAGTCCGGCAAGCCACCGACATTATGGTGCGATTTGATGGTAAC
>JAGWIE010000018.1 GCA_028866445.1 Rhodospirillales bacterium
GGCGTCGCGATCAACGTGCCTTCCAGGAAGCACATCGGATGGTTGTTGGCACTGTCATACGGTGTGATGATTTTAGCGCCGGAGCCGGTGAGCGGGTTCGCCGTGATGGTGGTGCTGGCGTAGGATATATAACCGAGCTCGAACCCGCCAGAACCGGTGGATGCAACGACGGAATCATAGCCGCCAGAGATGTTGACCGAAACGTAATAGGTATTCTCGGCGGTGACCTGAGTTGAGGAGATTTGCGTGTTGCCGACGGTGGTTACGAGGTCTGTTTTGTTGCCTTTGGTGACCAGCTGAACGGTGGCCACAAGCACACCGTTTTTATAGAATTGCAGCTCGTTCGACGCATTCATCGACCCCCAGAGCGCGCCAAAATATTGCTCGGTTTGGTTAAAGGCAAAGTTGATATTGGAGTTGGCTTGCGCTGCAATAAAATCATTGGTGATTGAGGCACCAGCACTATTGTTGCTGCTGGGCGAGGGCGCATAGGGGCCACCGCTATAGCCTTGATACACGCCGGACGGGGTGGAGCCGGTGGTGAAGCTGATGGTGCCCGCCGCCGCCGCCGCATTGGGCTGGGTGCCGAAATATACCTGGTCGCTGGTGACGTATCCTGTCTTGTTCTCGTAATTCCCGAAAGTGATGACGTTAAGCCCCTGATACTGGGGAATATAGCTCGTGCTGGTGGTGCTATAGAGGGAGGTGGTAACGGTCATAGAAGACTCCGGTTAACGAGATAATTAACGCACGGTAATTAAAGCGATTAACACGGGCCAGTAAGGTATTAAATAGCATACACGAAAACGTGTATATATCTTTTTTAAGACATATCTAGACTTTTGCTAACAGCTTCGGCCACTTTAATGCCGTCTACCCCGGCGGAGAGGATGCCACCTGCATAGCCCGCCCCCTCGCCCGCGGGGTAAAGCCCGCGGACATTGAGGGAGCAGAAATCTTTGCCTCTTGTGATCCGCACGGGCGAGGAAGTGCGGGTTTCCACCCCGGTCAGCACCGCGTCTGGCCTGTCGAAGCCTTTGATCTGCCGACCGAAAGCGGGCAGCGCCTCGCGGATGGCGGCGATGGCGTAACCAGGCAGCGTGGAGGCGAGATCGGTAAGATGCACGCCGGGCTTATAACTGGGCTGGACCTCGCCAAACGCCTGGGAGGCGTGCCCGGCGATGAAATCCCCCACCAATTGGCCCGGCGCTTTATAGCCACCGCCGCCCGCCTCGAAGGCCGCACTCTCCCATTGGCGCTGAAATTCCACGCCTGCCAGCACGCCCCCTGGGTAATCAGCGGGCGTAATGCCGACCACGATGCCGGCATTGGCGTTGCGCTCGGCCCGGGAATATTGGCTCATCCCGTTGGTGACGACGCGCCCAGGCTCCGATGTGGCGGCGACCACAGTGCCGCCAGGGCACATGCAAAAGCTGTAAACCGAACGGCCATTTTTGGCGTGATGCACCAGCTTGTAGTCCGCCGCGCCCAGGATCGGGTGACCGGCGAAGGGGCCAAAACGGTGGCGGTCGATCATGCCCTGCGGATGTTCAATGCGAAACCCGATGGAGAAGGGCTTGGCTTCCATGAACACGCCGCGTTCATGCAGCCGGGCGAAGGTGTCTCGTGCCGAGTGGCCGATGGCGAGGATGACATGCTCGGTTTCAATCCGCTCGCCATTTTCCAGAATAACGGCGCGCATCTGGCCGTTATCGATCTCGAAATCATCTACCCTGGCACCGAAACGGTATTCCCCGCCCAAGGCTTCCACCTTGGCGCGGATGGATTCAACCATGGAGACCAGACGGAAGGTGCCGATATGCGGCTTGGCGATATAGAGAATTTCCTCCGGCGCGCCGGCCTCGACAAATTCCTCCATCACCTTGCGGCCAAGATGGCGGGGGTCTTTGATCTGGGAGTAAAGCTTGCCGTCTGAGAAGGTGCCTGCCCCGCCTTCGCCGAATTGCACATTGGAGGTGGGGTCCAGCTCGCCGCGCCGCCACAGGCCCCAGGTGTCCTTCGTGCGTTCGCGCACCAGCTTGCCGCGTTCCAGCACCAGCGGGCAGAACCCAGCTTCAGCCAGAATGAGTGCCGCCAGAATGCCGCAAGGGCCGGTGCCGATGATGACCGGGCGTTTGGCCGGGGGGCGGACGGCTTTTGCGGCGAATTGGTAGTTTATTTCCGGCGTGGGTTCGCCTTTGGCGGTTTCAACCGCCAGCGTGGCGTCAATGGTATAAACCAGCATGATCTGCGATTTTTTTCGCGCATCCCAGGCGCGGCGATGGATGTGCCAGGAGAGAATGGCGCGCTCTGGCACGCCGAACCCGGCGGCGATGGCGGCAAGTAGATCTGCCTCTGAATGCTCGATGGGCAAACGAAGTTCGGTTAGGCGGCGCATTGGAACAGACTGAGAAGACATATTAGAAAGGCTGTAAACCGGAGACGACGCGCCGCCAATGACCCTGCCGTTATGACACTCGTGATTGATCTGCGTTGCCTGCAGGACCGGCAATATTACGAACGGGGCATAGGTAATCATGCGCGAAGCCTGCTGCGCCATGCACCACCCGGCTGGGTGGGGATTTTTGACCCCGCATTGCCAGATTTGCCGGAGGAGGTAACGCGGCTGGCGGCCTGGCTTTCCCCCCATGCGTATGTGCCAGGCGCCAGGGTGTTTCTAAACCCCTCGCCTTTTTCGCCAGACCAGAATTTCTGCGCCAGGCTGCTGACGGATGCGCGGGTGATGAAGGCCGCCTGCGTTTACGATTTTATCCCGTATGACGAACCGGCGCGGTATTTGCGCGAAAATATGGCGCGGCTGGAGTATTATTCTGCCCTGGCCTGGCTGCGGCGGTATGATCTGTTCTTGCCGATTTCCGTGCCAACGGACGCGCGGCTGCGCGAGCTGTTCGGGGCGGTGGAGAGCGTGGTGACCGGGGTGGGGTTGCCGCCCTTTCTGGATGCTCTGCCGCAAGCCCCGAAGCGACATATTCTGATGGTGGGCGGGGATGATGCGCGCAAGAACCCCGAGGTAGTGCTGCGCGCCCATGCAGGCAGCGCCGTGTTGCGAGAGGTGCCGCTTGTTATCACCGGCGCTTACGGGGTTGAAATGGCGGCGGCGATGCGGAGCATCACGGACGTAGATCTGCCTGGGCGCGTGAACAACAAGGAAATGGCGGCACTTTATGCCGGTGCGTTGGCGGTGGTAACGCCCTCGCGCGCCGAGGGGTTCTCCATGCCGGTGGTGGAGGGGTGCAAGGCAGGCGTGCCGTCTCTGGCATCGGATATTCCACCGCACCGGGCTTTACTGCCGGAGCAATTTTTGTTTGGCGTTGATGATGATGCCGGACTGGTGAGGTTGCTGGAAGATGCGTTGGCCAAGCGTGATGAGATGGTGGCAGCGCAGACTGGCCTGGCCGCGCCGTTTTCTGAAAATTCTGTGTCTGCCAAGGTTTTTTCTATTTTAAGCCCGAAGCAGGTGGTGACAAAACGGCCAAAATTGGCGATGCTCACACCCCTCCCCCCGGCGCGCAGCGGTGTTGCGGACCACTCCGCCGCGGTGTTGGTGGAGCTGCGCAAATTGGCGGAGGTGGATGTTTTTGCCGCCGCACCTTATTCGTCGCTGGCCGTGCAGAATGGGAAATATGATGCCGTGTTGTGCGTGATTGGAAATGCGCCGTTGCATGGCGAGATTTATGAACTTTGCCTGCGTTATGGCGCAGCGGCGTTGTGCCATGATGCGCGGCTGCTGGGTTTGTCAACAGGTGCTGGACTAACAGCGGCGGCGAAGATGGCCTCAGCGGAGCTGGGGCGAGATGTTTCCGAAGCGGAAGTTGAAGTCTGGGCCACAGATGAAACAAAACGTGAGGCAAGCTTCCTGGGGCCGTTGACGCGGGCGGCAAGGCCGCTGATTTTTCATGCGCCGCAGCCCGTGGCGTTATGCCGCGAGCGGTTTGGGGTTGAAGCGCGGTGCTTGCCCTTTCCGATGATGCGACAGCATGCGCCGATTACGCCAGCGGAACGTAAAGCCGCGCGAACAAAACTCGGCGTCGGGCCAACAGAAAAGCTGATCGTTTCGTTTGGGTTTCTGGTGCCGGGCAAGGGTATTGCCGAGGCGCTTGAGGCATTTGCGTTGTTGAAGGCAAAAATGCCCGAGGCAAAGCTGGTTTTTGCTGGCGAGGCGCAGATGGAAATAGACCTGACGGGCAATGATGGCGTGATAATAACCGGATTTTTGAGTGACGCGGATTATCGCGCCTGGCTGGCCGCGGCAGATGCCGGGTTGCAATTGCGGCTGGGGCAACCGGGTGGGGTTTCGGCAGCGTTGCAGGATTGCATCGGCACCGGGTTGCCCTGCGTCGCAAGCCGCGATCTAGCGGTGAATATCAACGCGCCGGATTATGTTAAACGGGTGGCTGACAAGCCGGACCTGGAAGAAATTTCCTTGGCGTTGGAAAAAACCTTGTTGGAAGCAAGAGATACTGAAACGGCGCGGGCTGATTACGTCGCCGCCCATGCCATGGCTGCTTATGCAGAACGATTATTGGAAATCGTGCTCGCCTGAAGCGCGATGGTGAGCAAGGCCGCTTCCATCTGTTTGGCCAGTGCGTTTTCCTTTTCGTCGCGGGCGGCGAGTTCCGCCCGCAATGCTGCAACACTGTCCCGCAGGGCAGCGTTTTCAGTGCGGATGGCGTGCAGCTCCGCCGCTAATTCAGCGCCCATGAACAGGCGCAAACGACGCAAAGTGGGTTTAAGCATGACGGCGCAGATCCAGGCAGCGCGGGTATTCCGGCCCTGCCACCGGCATCGGCTCAGCGCTTGGCCCCGGCGTGTGGCCGAAGGGCCAGAAACGCGAGCGGCGGCGCGCTTCGGCTGAATTGGAGTTGACAGGAAAATCCTCATAGGCTCGCCCACCAGGATGGGCCACATGGTGGGTCATGCCGCCGATGGAGCGGCCAGTCCAGGTGTCGTATACATCGAACACCAAAGGCACCTGTGCGTTGATGGTGGGGTGCAAAGCGGAGTACGGCTGCCAGGCTTTAAAACGCACGCCCGCCACATACTGCCCTTGCGTTTGCGTGCGCTGCATCGGCATGGCCGCGCCATTGCAGGCCAGCACATAACGCTCATCCACCCAGCCATCCACCTTCACTTGCAGGCGCTCGGCGGAGCTGTCCACATATCGCGCGGTGCCGCCCTGGGCTTGTTCTTCCCCCAGCACGTGCCAGGGTTCCAGCGCGTGGCGGAGTTCTAACTGCATGTCTCGGACCGTTACCTCACCCAGCTTGGGGAAGCGAAATTCCAGATGGGGGGCAAACCAGTCCGCCTCCAGAGCAAATCCGTAAGTGGCAAGCTCCTGCAACGAATCCTTAAAATCCGCTTCGGCATAATGCGGCAGCAGAAATTCATCGTGCAGCCGTGTACCCCAACGGACAAGCCTGCGTTCGTAAGGCTTTTCCCAAAATGCGGCGATGGCCGAGCGCATTAAAAGCACCTGGGCGGCGGACATTTCCGCGTGTGGCGGCATCTCGAAGGCGCGAAACTCCACCAGGCCACGGCGGCCGGAAGCGGAATCCGGTGAGTACATCTTGTCGATACAAAATTCCGTGCGGTGGCCGTTGCCGGTCATGTCGCAAAGGATGTTACGGAACAGCCTGTCCACCATCCAGGGTGGCGTGTGGCTCTGGCGATTGGTTTCACGAAAGGCGATTTCCAGCTCGTTGATACTATCCTCGCGCGCTTCATCGATGCGCGGATGCTGGGAGGATGGGCCGATGAACAGACCCGCGAACAGAAAGCTGAGTGAGGGATGGTTATGCCAGAACCCCAGCATGGATTTCAGCAAATCTGGCCTACGCAGGAAAGGCGAATCCGTGGGGGAGGCTGCGCCCATCACCACATGGTTGCCGCCGCCGGTGCCGACATGGCGACCATCCATCATGAATTTCTCGGCGGCCAGCCCTTCCTCACGCGCGGCTTCATAAAGCTGGGCGCTGCGCTCAACGATTTCCGCCCAATTGGTGGAGGCCGGGATGTTGCATTCGATAACACCTGGGTCCGGTGTGACGGAGAAATTCACAATCCGCTCATCCTCTGGCGGCAGATAACCTTCCAGCACCACTTTGCAGCCCAGTTCAGCGGCGGTTTCCTCAATGGCCGCGGTGAGGTTCAGCCAGTCTTCAGCAGCGTAGAGCGGCGGATAGAAAATATGGATTTTGCCCTCCCGCGCTTCAACGCAGAGGGCGGTGCGAACCACGCCGGGCTCCTCTTTCCCCACCACTGGCAGGCTTTGCGGCACTGGGCGGAACGCCTCAATCGCCCCCAGCCCTTCGCCCGGCAGTGCGGGGTAACGGGGCGCTTGCATCGCATCCCGCCGTTGCAACGGCGCTTTGGGTGCGAAAGGGTCAGCCTCATACTCGGGATCGATATGGTCAGGGTCGGCCCAGGGCAGGCTATCCAGCGGCAGGCGCAGACCGATGGGACTGTCACCGGGGATGAGAAACATCACATCGTCCCGGAAGAACCATTTGCCAGATTGCCAGCGGCGAACACCATCGATGCTGACACGGCGCAAGGGCAATACGGAGCCGACATTCGCGGAAAGCCCTTGGCCGAACACTTTCGCCAGCCGCGCGCGCTCCAGCGCGTCGCGCAGTTTTGCGTCCTCGGCAACCACATTCGCGGGCAGGCGTTTTTCCCGCCAGAGATAATAATGGATGTCCTCATACGCGGCGTTCACCAGGCCGGGGTCCACTTGCAGGCGCTCCGCCAGGGCATGGGTAAACACCGCCGTGTCATCGGCGGTGGCGGTGTCCGTGTCGTCGTCTGAGGCCAGAAGAGATGGGTCTTTCCAGACCGGTTCGCCATCCGCGCGCCAATGGGCGTGAATGGCCCAGCGCGGAAGCTGCTCGCCGGGGTAGTGCTTGCCCATGTTGTAGGTAAGTGCAGCACCTTTGCCCCAAAGCGGGGTGAGTTTGCGAATAAGCCGCCCGGCATAAGCGCGCTTGGTGGGGCCCAGCGCGTCGATATTCCATTCCGCCCCTTCATGGTCGGTAGCAGAGACAAAAGTGGGCTCGCCGCCCATAGTGAGGCGGACATCGTGTTTGAGCAAAGCGCGGTCAACTTCGGCACCGCGAGCCAAAATCTCCTGCCATTGCTTATTGGTATAAGGTTTGGTGACGCGGGGCGTTTCGGAAATGCGACGCACTTCCATGTGGAAGTCGAATTCAGTTTCCGTGCCGTCAGCGGCTGTGAAACCACCGGAAATGGCGGCGGCGGATTGTGGGGATGGCGTGGCGGCGAGCGGGATATGGCCTTCTCCGGTAAAAAGCCCCGAGGTGGCGTCCAGCCCCACCCAGCCCGCACCTGGCAGATAAACCTCGGCCCAGGCATGAAGGTCGGTGAAATCCGCTTCCGGGCCCGCGGCACCGCCATCAACCGGTTTCTGGTCTGCGGTGAGCTGGATGAGATAGCCGGAGACGAAACGGGCCGCATAGCCCAGATGCCGCAGCAAATTCACCAGCAGCCAGGCGGAATCACGGCAAGAGCCTTTGCCTAGAAGCAGTGTTTTGTCCGGCGTGTAAACTCCCGGTTCCATGCGGACGACATAGGCAACACATTTTTGGACGATGCTGTTGACCTCAACCAGCATATCCACCGTGCGAGTTTGCTTACCCTCGAATTTATCTTTCATGCCTTTAATAAGCGCCGCGAGCATTCGCCCCGGCTGGATAAGCCTGCGGAACGGTGCGAGTTCCTCCGCGAGGATGGGGTCATAGGTGAAGGGATAGGTTTCGGCCTCGGGCTCCAGGAAGAAGTCAAACGGGTTGATGGTTGCCATGTCAGCCACGACATCCACCGTGACCTCGAAGCTGGTGACACACTCAGGAAAGACTACACGGGCGAGGAAATTGCCCTGCGGGTCTTGCTGCCAGTTTAGAAAATGCGGTTTGGGCGAAATTTGCAGCGAATAGGAGATGATGGGCGTGCGCGCATACGGGGCCGGGCGGAGGCGAATCGTCTGCGGGCCAAGGGCCACCGGGCGGTCGTATTTATAGGAGGTGCGGTGCGTGATGGCGGCGTGTATGGACATGCAGGCTCCTTGGTACCCTTCAAGCCCAACAATGCGCAGCCACGTTTTGCAACGCAATAGCAACCAGAGATGAAAGCGCGTGACATTGCCATGATTGCCTCCACCGGCGCGGAATGCGAGACACGCGCAAGCAAAACGAGGTGGGTAGACTGGCATGGGCTGCGGCAGCAAGGCAGTGTTTTTCGCGGCGGATGCGGCTTATTTTGAACTGGCTTGGGTGGCCGCGCGGTGTGCCGCCGCCGAGCCGGGCCGAGATTTCGACGTGTGGATGCTGGTGGCCAAAGCGCCGGCCGGCATAGCCGCGCCGCCGGGTGTATTTATAAAAGAGATTGAATTACCCGAGGTATTCATAAACGCGTCAGGCCCGGCGCATATGTCAGCCTTCAGTTATGCGAGGCTTCTGGCAGCGGATTATTGGCTGCGCGACTATGACCGGTTGCTATACATCGATTCCGATACGCGGATTGCCGGGGCGTTGACGCTGTTGCTCGAGCTTGATCTGGGCCACGCCATGGCAGCGATGGCGGAGGATTGCGGGCGATATCTGGGCGCTGCGGGCGGGCGGGAAAACTGGGACCAATACCGTGCCGCCACGGGGCTGCCTTTGGATGCACCGTATTACAATGCCGGTGTAATGCTGCTGGATGCGGCACGCTGGCGAGAGGAGGGATTAGGGCGACAGGCCGAAGCCATGGTGCGGGCGCGCGGCCCCGCCTTGCGATTCATGGACCAGGACGTATTGAACGTGCTGCTGGCCGGGGGAATTGCGGAGCTTTCGCCACGCTGGAATTTCATGACGCATTACATGGGGCTGGGACTGGAGGCAGCGGTGCAGCCAAGCATTCTGCACTATGCCAACGTACTGAAACCCTGGCGGGACCCGGAATGGGCGGCGTTGTATGGCAAGGCCGATGTGAGAGCTTTTGCCAGGCTCTTTGAGGATTCTCCATGGCCGGGCTTTATGCATAAAGGGTTGGGCGCTACGCTGCCCTGGCGCAAACGCGCCGCTTTGCGGGCGGCACGCCAAGCGCGGCACGTGCCGGAAGCCGCCCTTGCCGGGCATGTCGCAAACTTTACCGCCATGGCACCTCGCCTGCGGCGGGATATACGAGAGGGGCTTGCGGCGAGTACGTCGCGCTATGTAGACCTAACGCCTGAAGAGCGTACGGCCTGGGCGGCGTTAGGTTAGTTTCACCAGCACATGCTGTTTTTTGCCCGCCGAGAGCTTCTGCTCTGGCTTCGGGGGGATAATCTGGGCTTCGTCGGTAATCGCCACGTCATCCAGCCGCGCGCCACCACCACGAATGAGGCGCCGCGCCTCACCATTGGAAGCAGCTAACCCGGCCTTCACCAGCAAAGCAAAGGCGGGAATGCCATCGCCAAACTCCGCAGCCGTGAGACTGATACTGGGGATAGCCCCCGCCGCGACACCTTCAGTGAACAGCTTGCGGGCTGTTTCCGCCGCTTCCTCAGCGGCTTGCCGGCCATGGGCAAGCGTGGTGGCTTCCGTCGCCAAGATAATCTTAGCCTGGTTGATCTCAGCACCACCCAGGGCTTCGAGCCGGGCGATTTCATCCAGCGGCAGATCCGTAAACAGGCGCAGGAAGCGGCCGACATCGGCATCTTCCGTGTTGCGCCAGAATTGCCAGTACTTATAGGGGCTCAGTTTTTCGGCGGAGAGCCAGACGGCGCCCGCGGCACTCTTGCCCATTTTCTGGCCGGAAGCGGTGGTGATGAGCGGCGTGGTGAGGCCAAAAACGGCTTTCTGGTCGGTCCGGCGCACAAGCTCAATACCTGAGACGATGTTGCCCCATTGGTCTGACCCGCCCATTTGCAGCACCACGTTTTCGCGGCGGTTCAGCTCGCGGAAATCGTAGCTTTGCAAAATGGAGTAGTTGAATTCCAGGAAGGTGAGGCCCTGCTCGCGGTCCAGCCGGGATTTTACCGAATCAAACGACAGCATCCGGTTGATGGAGAAATGCACCCCCACCTCGCGCAGCAGGCCGATGTAAGAGAGGTTATCCAGCCAATCCGCGTTGTTCACCAGAATCGCGTCGCTTGGGCCGGTGCCGAAATTGATGAAGGCTTCCAGGTTCTTGCGGATGCCGATGAGGTTGTGGCCGATTTGTTCATCGCCCAGGAGCTGCCGGGCTTCTTCGCGGAAGGAGGGGTCGCCGATGCGGGTGGTGCCGCCGCCCATAAGGGCGACCGGGCGGTGGCCGTGACGCTGAAACAGGCGCAGCAGCATGATCGGGATCATATGGCCGACATGCAGGCTATCGGCTGTCAGGTCGAACCCGGCATAGCCAGCAATGGCACCCGCAGCACAGGCATCGTCGAGTGCTGCCTCATCCGTACATTGGAAGATGAAGCCGCGGGCCTTCGCCTCGGCCAGAAATTCGCTTTTCGCCATGGGTCTACTCCTGTGCGAGCGCGGGTAGCACAGGCGGGCGGGCGGGCAAAGCCGCGCGGAGCAAGGCGGCCAGGACGATAAGCGGGGTAAGCTCGTGGCCTGTGGCGATTGAGACGACAAGACAGATGCCCGGCCAGAGAAAGAGCAGCGCGTCCAGCAGGCCGAGGCACCAGCCGCGCTGTCGGGCAGATTCGGCGAGCATGAGGGAGAAGGCGACCATGCCGTAAGTGAAATCGTACGGTGAGGCGAGCAGGGAAAGATAAACCGCCAATTCCACGAAATTTTGCTGATGACGGAAGGCATAGAGTGCCACAACCGAAGCAATGGCGACCGCAAATTGAACGAACTTGGCGAGACCTATCCCGGCCCCGAAGCTACGCGCCATCCAGAACGTGGAAACGCCCCAGCCTTGATAAGTGGAAGGAGCAAATGGCCTGTTAAGCATGATCGCGACGGCCTGGTGGTCTTGCGCCAGGAAGAAATGCCATGGGACGAGACCAAACCAAATGATTGTAAAAATACAAAGGGTGATTACCACGGCAAAGAAAGCCGCCAAACTCCGCCAGCGTTTTTTAAACAGCAATGCAAAGGGAACGAGCAGCCCCACCTGAGGTTTAATGGCCAGCAACCCCAGCAGCCCCCCACCGATATTTGGCCGAGAGCTGGCCATGACCAGACCGCTTACTAAAATAGCGTCACAGAGAACGCCAACTTGCCCGATTTCAGTGCCAAACAACGCCGCCGGGCTGAGCAACGCCACGAGAATAACCGGCC
>JAGWIE010000019.1 GCA_028866445.1 Rhodospirillales bacterium
TCATGACCGAAACCTGGGAATTGCCTGTCGAATGAACGAAGGGCTGTGAGATAGCGCAACACCGGCCCATCAGATTCGCCCAATGATTCACCGGGCATCACCAACGGAATGCCGGGTGGGTACGGCACCAGCGCGGTAGCGGCAATCCCGTTGGCCAACTCTTTCAACGGTACACGTTGGCCTTCGCCCTGCACCAGACGGTCATAGGCTTCGGCTGGCGTGCTGACCACGCGGGGCAAGGTCATATAAGCATCCTGCAATAATGCGGGGACGTCGGTGCCCCGCATGGCGGTAAACATTGCCGCGGCCAGATCGCGTAATCCCATGGCAACGTAGATGGTGGGATTGGCTGCCGCAAGTTGCGGCATGGCGCGGGATAGGGGGATATTGGCGTCGTAGTCACGCTTGAAATCCAACATGGCGTTGATCAGAGAGCCCCATTTTCCCTTGGTCACGCCGATGGAAAACAAGAAAAGAATGGAGAAATTGGCAGTCTTTTCAGCGACAATTCCATGTTCAGCCAAATAGGAGGTGAGCAGAGGGGCGGGAATGCCCGTCTCGGCCAGCGCCCCGGTTGGGAGCATACCCGGCGTCACGATAGTAACCTTGATCGGGTCGAGCATCGCGTAGCCCGGCTCAAGGCCTTCGAACCCATGCCAGGCGGCATCGGGCTCCAGCAGCCAGCAGGTCTGATCTTCGGCCAACAGGGCTGGGGGCGCCTCGGCGAAGCGCAGTTCGCGGGCACCGTCTTTTACATGCGAGGGCTGCCAGACAGAGAAGAACCACTCGCCGCGCGCCAGGAAATCCGTATGCAGCTTTGCCATCGTCTGGCGGAAGGAAATGGCCTCCGCGATGGCTTCACCTGTAAGAAGCGCGCCACCGGAGCCATCCATCATCGCCGCACTGACATCATTGGAAGCGATGATAGCGTATTGCGGTGAAGTCGAAGCGTGCATCATGAAAGCTTCGTTGAACCGCTGATGTGAGATAGGGGCACGGCCTTCACGCAGATGAATCATCGATGCCTGAGAGAGTGCCGCAAGCAGCTTATGGGTCGATTGGGTTGCAAATATTGTGGGCCCTGAACGAGACGTCTCCGCTGGATCGCCCCGCATGGCGTGACGATTTTGATAGAGCGGGTTGAAGCGCGCATAGGCGAACCAGGCTTCGTCAAATAGAATCCGGTCCACGTGATGGCCCAACAACGCCTCAACGCGGGGGACATTATAACAGAGCCCGTCATAGGTCGAGTTGGTGATGATGGCGAGCGCCCGCTTCTTATCCGTGTGAGTGCCCGCCAGAGTGGCAGGCGGAATAGGACCGATCAGCCCAAGGTGATTGCGTTGCGGGACGAGATAGACCGGCACAGCTCCGGTGAGGGTCAATCCGTGTTCCACCGATTTATGGCAATTCCGGTCGGCCAGAACAGTCTGACCGCGCGCAACGCAGGCGCCCATGACGACGCGATTAGAGGTGGAGGTGCCATTTGTAACGTAATAGGTGCGATCGGCACCAAACACATGCGCCGCATAGCGCTCGCCTTGCCCAATCGGGCCGCTGTGATCGAGCAGCGACCCCACATCGCCGACCGATATGGAAAGATCGGCCCGGAGCAGGGTCTCACCGAAAAACTCGTGGAACACACGCCCGGCAGGAGAGCGCAGGAAAGCCGTGCCGCCGGTGTGCCCTGGCGTATGCCAGGAATATTCGGCTTCTCGTGAAAACTTGACGAGTGCGCCAAACATTGGTGGCAGCAACTGAGCGCGGTAACGCTCCACTGCCGCGACGATCCGTTCGGAGATAAACTCCATCGTATCCTGCAGCAACCAGATGAATTCATCGGCATTGGCCATGACGTCGGCAGGGATATGAGACGCGTCTTCGCGCTCAGCCAGCAGGAAGACCGGCATGGTGTCATTGCGGGCCCGTAGAGTTCGCAACAAGTCTGCGGCATGGCGGTGGCCGCTATCCTTGTGCAAATCCCAATCTAAAATAACAGCCTGCCAGTGTGGGTCGAACTCGATGGCGGCGCGGCCATCATCGGCGGTGGTGGAGACGACAATAGTAACGTTGTGAGCCTCCAGATCGTCGCGCAGCAGGCGCATGGCGCGGCCCACGGTGCTTTCCTCGTGAATTTTGTCGCTGACCAGGAGCACGCCCATAGCCAGCGGTTCCGGCTTTTGGTCCTTCCTATTCATGTCATTTTCCCTTTCTAGGCAGGCAAGTATGCCATCGCAAGAGAACCAGCGGATTGACCTTGCTCAAAGCCATCAGGCGGGTTTGGCGTTTATGATGGCCACCTTCGCCACGGAGGTCATGCCATGCGCTTCGAAACCATGTTCCGCTTTTTGCTTGCCGTGAAGCGTGATAAGATGAGCGGGACCGAAGGCCGACATTTCGATGGCATGAAGGCTGGGATCGCCGGGCGCGGGGTGACGATGACTGAAGCGGGCGATCTGGCGGATGCCAGGGAGGCAGTGCTCGCGGATGCGGCGATCGGCTGTATGCTGGTTGAATGGGGGGCAGCGCCAGAGTTTGGCGACGTGGCAGAATTTATCGAGTTCGTGCGCGGCCGCGGATTGGCGGTGCCCATCTTTCTCCTGGCACGGCATCACGAATTTCGGGAGATCGGCGCGGCACCACTCCGCGAAGTGGCAGGGTACGTGTTCGCGGGAGAGGACACGCCGGATTACATTGCCCGCAATCTGGTCGACCATCTCGTCCGCTATGCGAGCAGCTTGAAAACGCCGTTCTTCGGCGCGATGGTGGATTATGCCGAACAGGGCAATCAGCTTTGGACTTGTCCGGGTCATAACGGTGGCGTTTTCTACCGAAAGAGCCCGATCGGTCATGTCTTCGTCGAGCATCTCGGCGAGGCGGTGTTCCGCAACGACCTAGACAATTCCGTGGTCGAGCTCGGCGATTTATTGGTGCATGAAGGGCCGGCGCGCCAAGCGGAAATCGAAGCGGCGGAAATTTTTGGGGCCGAGCGGACTTATTTCGTACTCAACGGTACCTCCACCTCCAACAAGATCGCGCTGTCAGCCATTGTCGCCCCCGGCGATCTGGTGCTGTTTGACCGCAACAATCACAAGGCCGCCGTGCATGGCGCGCTGCTGTTCGGTGGCGGTATCCCCATCCATCTTCCGGCCACGCGCAACGCCCAGGGGCTAATTGGTCCGCTCGACTGGGTCGCACTGGACGAAGCGGGTATTCGCGATGCCATCCGCCAAAGCCCGCTGGTGACGGATAAGGCCGTCGCCGATGTTCCTCGCCCCTTCCGTGCTCTGGTGGTGGAGCAGTGCACCTATGACGGCACCATTTACAACGCGCAGATGCTGCTGGAGAAACTCGGGCCGCTCTGCGACTACATCCTGTTCGACGAAGCCTGGGCTGGGTTCATGAAATTCCACCCGCTCTTTGCCGGATGTTACGCCATGGGGCTGGCGGTGAAACCCGGTGATCCCGGTATCATCGCCACCCAGTCCACCCATAAGCAGCTGGCGGGGTTTTCCCAGGCTTCGCAGATTCATGTGAAGGACAGCCATGTACAGGGGCGGGCTCGGGTGGAGCAGCGGCGCTTTAACGAACTCTACATGCTTCACTACTCCACCTCACCATTTTACCCGCTGTTTGCTTCCATAGATGTCGGTGCGCAGATGATGAAGGGCCGCGCGGGTGAGGTGCTGTGGGATGACACGATCCGCCTAGGGATCGAAATTCGTAAGACATTGCGCCGGTTGGGCAAGGAGATGGACTGGTTCTTCGATCCCTTCGTGCCGGACGACTATAATGGCGCTCCCTGGGATGAGGCACCGACGGATATGCTCGCGCGCGACAGTCAAGCCTGGGCGCTTACACCAGGCGCCGCTTGGCATGGCTTTCCCGGTCTTGCGCCCAATTTCGCCATGACCGACCCCAATAAGCTCACACTGCTTACACCTGGATTTGACCGTGCCACCGGCGCCTATGCCGCACATGGCGTGCCGGCCCCGGTGCTGGCGCAATTTCTGCGCGAGCAGCGCATCGTGCCGGAGAAGAATGACTTCAATTCCATTCTGTTCCTGCTCACACCAGGGTTGGAGGCAAGCAAGGCGGGCACGCTGCTGGCTGCCCTAACCGCCTTCAAGCAATTGCATGACGCGAATGCACCGCTGGCAGATGTGTTCCCTATTTTCGCCGCACGCCATGCCGCCACTTACGCCGGTATGGGCCTGCGCGACCTCTGCGCTGCATTGCACGACTTCTATCGCCGGCACGATGCCAGCCGGTTGCAACGCGAGGTCTTCCAGGCAGCGCATCTACCCGCCCAGGTATTGCCGCCGCGTGATGCGTGGGAGGCGTTTCTGCGTAACAAGGCAGAGTATTTGCCGCTTGAACACCTGCCCGGCCGCATCGCCGCCACACTGGCACTCGTCTACCCGCCGGGCATTGGCCTCATTCTTCCCGGCGAGCGCTATGGCGCGGAGGATTCACCGCTGCTGCGCTACCTGCGCGTGGTTGAGGCAGGCGGCAATGAATTTCCCGGCTTTGAGGCTGAGATTCAGGGCATCTACCGCGAAACCGGAGCAGACAGCCAAGTGCGACTGTTCACCTATGTGGTCAATAACTGAAACGAAGGAAGCTCAGCATGAATAATCATAGTCCCACGCCTGGGGTTTTCTCCGAAGTCGGAAAACTGCGTGAGGTGCTCGTCCACCGGCCCGACCTCTCCCTAAGCCGCCTCACCCCGGGCAACTGCCATGAGCTGCTGTTCGATGACGTCATCTGGGTGAAGAAATCACGGCAAGAGCACGACGCCTTTGTCGATGCTTTGCGCGAGCGTGGCGTTGCGGTTTTGGAATTTGGCCAAGCCCTGGCGGAGACGCTGGCAGATCAGGCCGCGCGTACATGGCTGCTGGATCACCGGCTGGCGGCCGCCGAGGCTGGCAGCCCGGACGGCGATCTACGCGCCTGGCTCGATGCGCTGCCTGAAGACCAGCTTGCTGCCTATCTCGTCGGCGGTATCGCGCGTGCCGAACTGCCCTTCACCCCCGCCACACTGTATGGCGCTACCCGCGCCGCGCATGAATTCGTGTTGCCGCCTCTGCCAAACCAGCTTTTTACCCGCGATACCTCCTGCTGGGTAGGCGCCGGTGTGTTCGTCAACCCCATGCATTGGCCGGCCCGCCAGCAGGAGGCGGCCAATGTTGCCGCAGTGTATAAATTCCACCCACGCTTCAAGACCGCCGCATTCACCACGTGGTTTAGCGCCGCCGAGGAGAGCACAGGCCCGGCACTGAGCCTGGAGGGTGGTGACGTAATGCCATTGGGCAACGGGCTGGTGCTCATTGGCATGGGCGAGCGCTCCACGCCGCAAGCGGTTTCACTCTACGCGCGGCGGCTCTTTGCCGCTGGGGCGGCTGAGCGGGTGATCGCGGCGCAGATGCCCAGTGACCGCTCCTTCATGCACCTCGACACAGTCTTTACCTTCTGTGACCGTGATCTTGTCACCGTCTATCCTGACATAGCCCATCGGCTGAAGCCCTATTCGCTTTATCCAGAGGCAGAAAACGGTTTGCGTATCGTCGAGGAAAAAGGCGCGTTCCTGCATGTTGTCGCCGAGGCGCTTGGGTTAAAAAAACTGCGGGTGATTGAGACCGGCGGCGATTCTTATGAAGCCGAACGCGAACAATGGGATGACGGCAACAATGTATTCGCGCTCGAACCTGGGGTGGTGATGGCTTATGATCGTAACGTTTACACCAACACGCTGCTGCGCAAGGCGGGGGTTGAGGTGATCACCATCGAAGGTGCCGAATTGGGCCGCGGGCGCGGCGGTGCCCATTGCATGACCTGCCCTATCCGTCGCGATGCCCTTTAAGGAGACCGAGATGACTCATTTACGCGGACGCTCGTTTTTAACATTAGAAGATTTTACCCAGGCCGAAATCCTGGATCTGTTGCGCTTGGCCGCTGAGCTGAAAGCCGCCAAGCGCGGTGGTTATGAGGTGCAGCGGCTCAAGGGCAAGACCATCGCGCTTCTCTTTGAGAAGGACTCCACCCGCACACGCTCCGGCTTCGAGGTCGCGGCCTACGACCAGGGTGCGCACGTGACCTATATGGGTCCCAGCGGCTCGCATATCGGCCATAAGGAGAGCGTGAAGGACACTGCCCGCGTGCTCGGGCGGATGTATGACGCCATCGAGTTCCGCGGCTTCGCCCAGAGCGATGCCGTGGCACTGGCTAAATATTCCGGCGTGCCGGTGTTCAACGGCCTCACCGATACTGACCATCCCACCCAGGTGATTGCCGATTTCATGACCATGAGCGAGTTCTGCGAAAAACCTTTGAAGGAGATGACGCTCGCGTTTCTGGGCGAAGGGCAGGACAATGTGGCGCTATCGCTGGCCATGGGGGCGGCGAAGGTTGGAATGACAATGCGCATAGGCTCGCCGGAGACGCTCTGGCCGGATGCGTCTGTTATCGCCAAGCTGCACGATGTGGCGGCTGAACATGGCGCCAGCATCAGCTTCGAAGCCGACCCTCACAAAGCTGTAACCGAAGCGGATTTCATCTACACAGATGTTTGGCTCTCGATGGGTGAGGAGGAGGCGCTGTGGAGCGAGCGCATCAAACTGCTGCTGCCCTATCAGGTGAACGCCGCGCTGATGGCGGCAACAGGCAAGCCGGATACCAAATTTTTACACTGCCTGCCTGCCTTTCATAATACCGAAACCAGCGTCGGGCAGGAGATAAAAGCGCGCTACGGAATCTCGGCTATGGAGGTAACCGAGGAGGTGTTCGAATCTCCGGCATCGATTGTGTTTGATGAAGCGGAAAACCGGATGCACGCGATCAAAGCGATCCTGGTCGCGACGCTGGCCTAATGCGTATCGTCGCGGCCCTCGGTGGCAACGCCCTGCTCAAGCGCGGCGAGGCGCAGACGCAGGCCGCGCTCGCCGCCAATGTGGTGCAAGCCGCCACGGTGCTGGCTGAACTGGTTACGGCGGGGCATAGCCTCATCGTCACCCATGGCAACGGTCCGCAGGTCGGGCTGCTCGCCCTGCAGGCCGCCGCCGGGCCTAAGGGTTCCGCCCAGCCGCTGGACAGCCTGGGTGCGGAAAGCGAAGGCTGGATTGGCTATCTGCTGGAGCAGGAGCTCGCCAACGCCCTGCCGCCGGGCATGGAGATTGCCACGCTGCTCACCCGCATTGAGGTAGACGCAAGCGACCCAGCCTTTGCCGCCCCCATAAAACCGATTGGGCCGGTTTACGACGAAACCACGGCGCGCAGAATGGCGGCGGAACGGCACTGGGCCGTGGCGCCTGACGGCGCCTATTGGCGCCGCGTTGTTCCCTCGCCCGCGCCCGTGCGGCTGCTCAACGCCGCCAGTATCGCCCGGCTGGTGGCGGCCAATACGCTGGTCATCTGCGCGGGGGGTGGCGGTATTCCCGTGGCGCGTGACGCGGCAGGAAAATGGCGCGGCGTCGAGGCTGTCATCGACAAGGATGCGGCGAGTGCCTTGCTCGCCGTGCAGATGCAAGCCGATCTGTTCCTGATGCTGACGGATGTTGACGCCGTGTATCTGGATTACGGCACCGCGTCGCAGCGCCCGCTCCGCCAGGCTTCGCCGGACGAACTCGCGGCACACGCTTTCGCAACCGGCAGCATGGGACCGAAGGCGGCCGCTGCGTGCCGCTTTGCCAAGGCCACGAGCCGCCCCGCCGCTATCGGCAGCCTGCGCGACGCTGTCGGCATTGTGGCAGGAACAAACGGCACAAGGATAGGCTGACGCTGTTGACGGGCGTCAAACCCCCATGTGTCCCAACTTGTTAGGCTTGATTATGTCAACTTAACGGGAATCTCACATGGCCGGTGACCACAAGGCCCCTCGCTTCAACTTCATGGTCATGCTTCTCAGCACGGCCATCGCCCTCTTCATGCTGCGGGCGCTGGTGCAACCTTTTCTTCCGCCACAAAGCCAGACCATTCCTTACAGTCAATTCCAGGCGCTTTTGCAGACTAACGGCGTCAGCGATCTGACGGTGGGGCAGGACACAATCTCGGGCACACTGAAGCACCCGACCGCCGGGCAGCCTGCGGCCTTCACCACCAATCGCGTGGACCCCGGCCTCGCCGCCACGCTCGCCCATGCCGGGGTGACGTTCGACGGTGAGCCGCCTCCCGGCATGCTGGCCGGAATTATCGCCTGGTTTCTGCCGATGCTGCTGTTCGTCGGCGTATTCTATCTTTTCTCAGGCGGCGGTCGCGCCGGCGGGTTGTTGTCAGTCGGTAAGAGTCATGCGCGCGTTTACGCCGAGAACGACGTACCCGTGCGCTTCAAGGATGTCGCGGGTGTGGACGAGGCGAAAGCGGAACTGAAAGAGGTCGTCGATTTCCTCAAATCTCCGGCCGACTACGGCAGGCTCGGCGCGCATGTGCCGAAAGGCGTGTTGCTGGTCGGCCCGCCCGGCACCGGCAAGACGCTGCTGGCTCGCGCCGTAGCGGGGGAGGCCGGTGTCAAATTCTTCTCTATCTCCGGCTCTGAATTCGTGGAGATGTTTGTCGGTGTGGGCGCAGCACGGGTGCGCGACCTGTTCGAGCAGGCGCGCAAGGAGGCGCCCGCGATCATCTTCATCGATGAGTTGGATTCCCTGGGCCGCGCGCGTTATGCGGCCATTCCCGGCGGAGGCAACGACGAAAAGGAGCAGACGCTCAATCAGCTTCTTGCCGAAATGGATGGGTTCGACCCCTCCAGCGGCGTGGTCCTGCTCGCCGCCACCAACCGGCCGGAGATTCTTGACCCCGCCTTGCTGCGCGCCGGAAGGTTCGACCGCCAGGTGCTGGTGGACCGGCCCGACCGCAACGGCAGGCAGCAAATTCTGCGCCTGCACATCGCCAAGGTGAAACTGGCACAGGGCGTGTCGTTGGACGAGATCGCCGGGATGACGCCGGGCTTTACCGGCGCGGACCTCGCCAACCTGGTCAACGAGGCGGCACTTCTCGCCACCCGCCGCAAGGCGGACGCCGTGACGCTGGAGGATTTCAACCAAGCGATCGAGCGCATTGTCGCCGGGCTGGAGAAGCATAACAGGTTGGTCGCGCCGAAGGAGCGCGCCATTATCGCCCACCATGAGATGGGTCACGCCATCACCGCCATGGCGCTGCCGGATACGGATAAGGTGCAGAAGATATCGATCATTCCCCATGGCGTCGCGGCACTTGGCTATACGATTCAGCGGCCTGATGCGGATCGTTTCCTGATGAACCGGCAGGAGATGATCGACCGCATGACCGTGCTACTCGGCGGGCGGGCGGCGGAGTTTCTGATCTTTTCTGAAATCTCGACTGGTGCCGCGGATGATTTGGTGCGCGCGACCGATATTGCCCGCAGCATGATCGTACGCTTTGGCATGGATGAGAAGCTCGGGCAGGTCAGCTATGAACCGGAGCAGCCACACATGCTCACGTCGAATGGCATGTATGATTTCCAGCCCCGCCGCTACAGCGAGACAACGGCTTCTGCCATCGATGCGGCCATTCAGGCTATGATCGGCTTGGCCTATCGCCAGGCTTGCGCCATCCTTGCCCAGAATCTCGCCCTATTACGTGAATGCGCCGAGGGACTATTGGCCAGCGAAACCATCTCTGGTACCGAACTCAAGGCCATCGCCGGACGCGTTATTCCCTGGACGCGGGATGCCGACGGCGAACAACCGAAATTGCCTGGACTGAACCCGCATAGGCCGGTTGCATGATTCCCTGGCGCAGCGCGAAATTGCCGCTTTCCTGCAGTCGCTTTTCCGGCGCTCCGCCGGTGGAGACGCATATTTCCGCCGTGTTCGTTGGACGGGATACCGCGTGGAAATTAAAGAGGGCGGTTGCGTTCCCGTTCGTCGATCTCACCAGGCCGGAGACGCGCAAGCGCCTTGCATTGCGGGAGCTGGAACTCAACCGGCCGATGACGCCGGAAATTTATCACGACGTGGCCGCCATCGTACGATGCGAAGAGGATCGACGCCTGGCATTTGCTGTGGCGCGGCGTGCCCGTACCGTTCGACGCGCTGGAGTTCGACGAGGAGTTGGCGACGATCGATCTTGGCTATGATCTCGCTTTTCTGCTGATGGACGTGGATCTGCGTGCCGCGCGTGCCGCCGCCAATGCCATATTTAACTGCTATATCGCTCGAACGGGCGACGTGGCGCTGCTTTCGCTTCTGCCGCTGTTTTGTTCCGGGAGCCGCCGTGACGATAACGTTCGGCCCAAACTAAACGGCCGATTTGCGTACCGCAAACTGCGACCCGGTTCATCCTCGTCCATTGTCAACGGATGGCCAGGTGATCCTCGACTTCAGTGACGCCAGGCACGGAGCGCGCCGCGCTGACGGCGACGTCGCGCTCATGCCAACTGCCAACGCCACCTTCGATAACGACTTTGCCATTCTCTACATTCAGGCGGATGCAAGCAGAATCGATTTCGGCATTGCGCTTAAGCGCCGCGTCGATCCGTTGCCTCACATCAGTTACCCTGACTTGGGGCGTGACCTCGATATGGTTCGTCACGCCGACGACGCCGGAGAGCTTGCGGACAGCGCGCTCCGCTGCGGTCTTCTGGTAGAACCACGCCGTGCTGCCCGTCAGCATGACCCAGCCATGCTGTACCTTCACTTGAACCTGCCCCTTGGGAATGGAGCTGTCCCAGCTGATGATGGCGACGGCGCGCGCGGCGATTTCGTCATCGGCAAGTTTCTTGCTATCGGGAAATCTCACTTCGATTTCCTGCGCTATACCCAGCACACCTTTCACGCGCCGTACCGCACGCTCGGCCGCGATTTTTTCCGCGTAGCTACCTACATGCCCGGTAAGGGTCACGATACCATTCTCGGCGGCGACACCTATATTCGCGTCATCCACCTGCGGTTCAAACGCAAGTTCCTCGATCACATGGTGGCGTAATTCAGAATCCAGCATTTACGTTCTCCTTTTTCCTGGCTTCCGACTATAGCGAATTGCAAACGCGCCCACATTGATTCCCATCAATCCGCATGACCGGGCCAGATTTGACGCTCATCAACGCGATGCGGTGCCTGGCCGGGCTAGTTTAGGCTCAGGACTCATTCTTTGAGATAGAATGCGACGGCTGCGGCGATGCAGATGGCTGAGAAGAAAGTATGTGCGCATCGGTCGTATCGCGTAGCGACGCGTCGCCAGTCCTTGAGCTTGGCGAACATGTTCTCGACTTTGTGTCG
>JAGWIE010000020.1 GCA_028866445.1 Rhodospirillales bacterium
GATAAGCGCCGACGTTTAGGGCAGGACGCGGCGGAGCCACACCGCATTAAATATCGCCCGCTGACGCGGTAATACTCAGGCATGAGCGTTTCATCCGCCTGGGTGCTGGAGACGGCGCGCCTGCGGATGACGCCCGTGGGCTACCGGGATTTGCCAGACCTTATCCGGTTGAAGGCTGACCCACGCGCCTATGCGCTGATGCTGGGGGGCGTGCGCTCAGCCGTGGAGGCCGCCGAGGAGCTGGCGCAGGACATTCGCGGCTGGGGCAAACATGGCCATGGCATGTGGGCGGTGCGCGCCAAGCGTGGCAAGTTTCTAGGCATGGCGGCGCTGATGCACCGGCCGGATGGGCGCGGCGTGGCCCTGCGATTCGCCTTTTATCCCGAGGCGCGGGGTGTGGGGCTGGCGCGGGAAGCCGCCTCCGCCGCGTTGATTTATGCGCATGATGTAATGCAGATAAAGCGCCTGGTTGCGGTGGCGCGCGAGGACAATTTCGCGTCTCGCCAGGTGCTTAGCTCCATCGGCATGTCACAGATAAGTGAATTCTACAGGGATGGAAATTTACTCTTTGTTTATCAATCTCTTAAGCCGGAACACCCCAGGTGAATTCGGCGTAATTACCAATTTTGAGTCTTGCCAAAAAGGCTTAGTTTGCCCCTTAAGCTTGGTTTGTGACCAGGCAAGAGCACAAAAACATTCTGACCTTTTTGGATACTGTGCTCAAAGGGGCGCACAGGCCGCTTGACATAGAAGCGGACGCCATCATCCGGGCCTATTTTAAGCGTAACCCGGATGCCGCCTACTGCCTGACGATGATGGCGATGGAGCTGGCGGGGCCAAGAGACCTTGAAACGCACGCCAAGCCAAAACGCCGTGGCTGGCTGCCCATGCTGATGCGAAGCAGGCAAGCCTGAACCTGGGTTGCCCCGTGGCCTGGGCGCGCATAAACCCGGCCCTATGACAGAATTTGCCAACCGGATTGGGCGCACCGAACTTGCCGCCACCTTCGCCATGGCCGCACGCGCCCGCGCTTTGCAGGCTGAGGGCAAGGATGTGATCTCGCTCTCGCTCGGCGAGCCGGATTTTCCAACGCCAGATCATGTTATCGCGGCGGCAAATGCAGCGGCGCTGCGCGGCGACACCAAATATCCGCCATTGGCCGGCAGCGAGGCGCTGCGAAACGCTGTAGCGGAAAAATTCACCCGCGAGCATGGCGTTTCCACGCGCGCCCAGGATGTGCTGGTGACCAATGGCGGCAAGCAGGGCATTTTCAACATCGTGATGTCGCTGATCGGCACAGGGGATGAGGTGATTATTCCCGCACCCGCCTGGGCCGGTTATGAGCAGACGGTGAAATTCGCGGGCGGTGAGCCGGTTTTTGTGCCGTGCCCGCAGGAAAACGGCTTTGTTTTGCGGCCCGAGGCGCTGGCCAACGCCATTACCGGCCGCACCAAGCTGCTGATTTTGAACTACCCCAGCAATCCTTCTGGGGCTGTGCTCTCACGCGAGGCTTTGGCAGCACTGGCGGAGGTGCTGCGGCACTACCCGCATGTGTGGGTGTTGAGCGACGATATTTACGAGCATCTGCTGTTCGGCGGGGCAAAGCACGAAACTTTGCTCGGTGTGGCTCCGGATTTGGCAAACCGGGTGGTAACACTCTCCGGCGTTTCCAAAACCTATGCAATGACGGGTTGGCGCGTTGGCTGGTGTGTCGGCCCCGCGGAGATGATAAAAGCAGCGACAGTGGTGCAGGCCACCGCTACGTCCGGTGTCTCCACCATCGGCCAGGCGGCAGCACTGGCAGCTCTCACCGGGCCGCAGGAGTTTCTGGCCGAGCGCGCGGCGGCTTATGAGCAACGGCGCGATGTTGTGGTGGCGGCATTGAACCAGATGCCGGGCATTTCATGCCACAGGCCGGATGGCGCGTTTTACGTATACCCCAGCATTGCTGGTTGCCTGGGCAAGACCACACCCGGCGGGAGGCGAATTAGCTCTGACAGCGATTTCGCCATGGCTTTGCTGGAAGAAGCTCTGGTGGGCGTGGTGCAGGGGGTTGCATTTGCCATGAGCCCGCATATCCGTATTTCCACCGCCACCGCCCTGCCCCGCCTAACCGAAGCCTGCAAACGGATTTCAAACTTCTGTAACGCTCTGATGTGACGCCCCTCTTGCTTTGGAGCGGCCAAGCGCACATCCTGCCCGTTCGTTAAAATGGAGACAGGAAATGAGCGTCACGGAAATTCTCTACACCGCCCACGGCTCTGCCATGGGCGGCCGCGCTGGCCGGGGCACCACCGATGATAAAAAACTTGATCTGACGCTGAGCGTGCCGTCTGGGCTGGGCGGCGATAACGGCCCAGGCACCAACCCGGAACAGCTGTTTTCAGTTGGTTATTCCGCCTGCTTTCTGGGCGCGTTGAAGGTGGTGGCTGGCAAGGCAAAGATTCGCCTGCCGGAAGACACCACTGTGGCCGCTGCAATCGGAATCGGCCCGCGTGAAGATGGCGGCGGCTTTGGCATTACCGCTGCCCTCACCATTACCGCCGATGGCATAGAGAAGGCGACCTTGGAAGATCTGGTGCAGAAGGCGCATATCGTCTGCCCCTACTCCAATGCCATCCACAAAACCGTGGATGTTAAACTGCACATCGCATAATGCGCAGGCGGTGCCGTGGGCAATGCTTCACGGTGCCGCCTTTTGAAGCGCGACGATTTCAGCACGATAAACTTTGAGGAGAATGGTGGAGCTAAGCGGAATCGAACCGCTGACCTTCTGCATGCCATGCAGACGCTCTACCAATTGAGCTATAGCCCCGTACCGTTCGGTGGAGCGCGGTATAATCCGGGTTCCGTTCGCCATGCAAGGGGGCAGGCAAGAAAATCCGCCCTCCCCACCCCCAGCCTTCCCCCGGCCCGCAAAACCGGCTAACCCCCGGCAATGGTCAAACTTCGCTTCGCGCCCAGCCCCACGGGCTATCTGCATGTCGGCAATGCCCGCGCCGCCTTGGTGAATTTTCTGTTCGCCCGGCATGAAGGCGGAACATTACTGCTGCGGCTGGACGACACCGACACCGAGCGGGGCCGCCCGGAATATGAGCAGGGCATTTACGATGATCTGCGCTGGCTGGGGATTGAGTGGGACGAGCAGGCCAAGCAGTCTGACCGGTTTGCACGCTACGCAGAGGTTGCCGAAGCTCTGAAAGCATCTGGTCGCCTTTACCCCTGCTTCGAGAACGAGGACGAGCTGGCCGCCAAGCGCGCCGCGCTCGTTAAACGCAAGCTGCCCCCGGTTTATGACCGCCACGCTTTGACCATGACAGCGGAACAGCGCGCCACCGCTGAAGCCAATGGCAAAAAACCTTATTGGCGCTTCAAACTTTCAGACGAAGCAGTGAGCTGGAACGATCTGGTTCTGGGCTCTCGCAATATCAAGCTCACCACCGTTTCAGACCCCGTGCTGATCCGCGCGGATGGCTCGCCGCTTTATACCTTCACCTCGGTGGTGGATGACGCGGATATGGGCATCACGCATATCGTCCGGGGCGAGGATCATGTCTCCAACACCGCGGTGCAGATTGATCTGTTCCGGGCCGTCACCCGGAACCCGGTGCCGCGATTCGCGCATCTGCCGCTGATTTCTGGGGGGGATGGGGAGAAGCTCTCCAAACGCATCGGTTCTATCTCGCTGAAATCGCTCCGCAGTGATGGCATCGAACCCGCTGCCATCACCGCTTATCTGGCCCGGCTGGGCACCAGCAAGGATGCGGCACCCTTGCCAATGGCGGAGCTGATCGCGCAGTTCTCGCTGAACGATTTCTCCCGCTCACCGCCGCGATTTGACGCCGCACAATTGCTGGGGCTGAACCGCAAGCTGCTGCACCATCTGCCGTTTGAAGCCGTGCGGGACCGCCTGCCCGAAAGGGCAACGCCGGCGTTTTGGGAGACGGTGCGGGGTAATTTGGATATGTTGACCGAAGCTCGGCGCTGGTGGGCTGTTGTGCAGGGCGAGATTATTACGCCGGAGCTTCTGCCCGAGGCGCTGCCTGTGGTGGTAGCTGCACAGCAAACAATGCCCACCGAGATGACGCCAGAAAGCTGGAAAGCCTGGGCCGCCGCCATTTCCGGCGCTACCGGGGCCAAGGGCAAAGCGCTGTATCAGCCGCTGCGCCTGGCGCTTACCGGTGAGGAGCATGGCCCAGAGATGGCCCCACTGCTGGGGCTGATGGGCCATGAGCGCGCGGCAAAACGCCTTGCCGCCTGCGTTGCCGCCAGCGCCCACCCCGGCTAAAGACAAACCCGGCAAAGAGGAAAGAGCCGCGTGGTCGATATTTTTGACGAAGTTTCCGAGGATCTGCGCCATGAGCGGGCGGTGGGGCTTGCCAAGCGTTACGGCGGGCTGCTGCTGCTGGCCGCCTTGCTGGTGCTGGCCGGTGTTGGCGGGCAGCAATTCTGGCAGGCCCGTAAAACCAAGCTGGCCAACCAGGCCGCCAGCCAATATCTCGCCCTTACCCAGGCCGTGGACCAGCCGCAAGGCCAGCTTACGGCGAGTGCAGCGGTTTCCGCCGCCCAGAAGCTGGTGGATTTTTCCAAATCCGCACCGGAGATTTACAAAACCATGGCGCGCTTACGGGCTGCCTCGCTTTACGCCAATGCCGGGGAGCTGCCCAAGGCCGCTTTGCTTTGGAGCCGCGTGGGTGCGGATGAGGCCGCTCCCAACTTGATGCGCGATGCCGCCAGCCTGTTATTTGCCCAGCATGAAATCGGCATTGACAATAACGGCGATATTCTTGCCCGGTTGCAGCCGATTGTGCAGGAGAAAAACCCGTTTCACGGCCTGGCGCGAGAGATGCAGGCGCTGGTTTACATGAACGAGGGAAATACGGCGATGGCCAAATCCCTCTTCGCCCAGGTGCAGGACGACCCCAATACGCCCCAAGGCGCGCAGAACCGCGCCCAGGCCATGCTCGCCAAGCTGAACGGATGACACAGCCCATGATTCGCCGCCGCACCGCGACTGTCGGCCTCCTCGGCCTGCTTGCCTCCTGCTCTTCCTCCAAAAAACCCCCCATTATCGGCACGCAAATTCCGGTGCTGCCGGACCAGTCCGGCATGGATGTGGCCGCGAACGCGCCAGCCGTTACCTTGCCCGCCCCCACGGCGCTGAACGCCTGGGCGCAACCCCTGGCCAATGCCGCCCACGCGCCAGGCAATGCCGCTGGGCCGCTTAGTTTTAACCCCGGCTGGCACGCGGATATCGGCGCAGCGGGTGGTTATCGGCAGCCTTTGGTTGCAAGCCCGCTGGTGGCCGAGGGGCATGTGTTCACCATGGATGCCGCCGCGCATATCCGCGCGCTCTCGCTATCTGATGGTTCGGAAATCTGGCGCACTGAAACCCGGCCCAAACATAACTCCACCCAGAATATCGGCGGTGGCATCGCTTACGATTCCGGCAAAATCTACGCCAGCACCGGTTATGGCGAGGCGCTGGCGCTGGATGCCGGCAGCGGCAAGATTTTATGGCGCCAGAAGCTCGATTTTCCGGCGCGGTCCGCCCCGCTGGTGGCGGCCGGGCTGGTGGCCGTTATCACTCAGAACGATTTGCTGCTGACCTTCGACGAGCAATCCGGCACGCCAGGATGGCGCTTCTCAGGTGCTGTGGGCACCCCGCCGATGACCGCCGCCAGCGTGACCGGTGCGCCCGCCTTTGCTGAAGGCATTATCGCCGCAGGGTTCTCCACCGGGCTGCTTGCCGCCATTGATGCGAATTCCGGCACGCCGGTTTGGGAGCAGAGCCTTGCTGCCGGGTTCGGCCAGGCGAGCTCGCTGGATCTTTCAGACGTTGTAGCCCCCCCGGTTATCGCGGGCGGCGTGGTCTATGGCATCAATATCGGCGGCACCTTCATGGCGGTAGATCTGCATTCTGGCGCGCAAGTATGGACACACCAGGCTGCCAGCAGCCAACCGCCCGCAGCTTCCGGCGGGTTCCTGTTTCTGCTTGATGCCAGCGCCAAACTCTCCGCTGTGCATGCTGATGACGGGCTGGTGAGCTGGGCCACCGCCCTGCCCGCCTTCAAGAACATGAAGAAACGCTCCAACCCCATGGTCTGGTCTGGCCCGGCGCTGGTGAACAACATGCTGGTTTGCACAAACGACCATGGCGAGGCGGCACTGGTGGACGCCACGACCGGCAAGCTGACGCAGATGGTGAAGCTGGGCGCACCGGCTGATCTGCCGCCGATTGCGGTTGGCGGCGTGCTGCTGCAACTCACGCGCAATGCGCGCCTGACGGCCTATGGCTGAGCTGCCGCGAATCGTTATCGCCGGCCGGCCGAATGTCGGCAAATCCACGCTGTTCAACCGCCTTGTCGGCAGCCGCCTGGCGCTGGTGGCGGACACACCTGGCGTAACGCGCGACCGCAAGGAGGCGATCTGCGAACTGGGCGGGCGCAAGGTGCTGGTGGTTGATACAGCAGGACTTGAGGAAGCCCCACCGGATACGCTGCCCGGGCGGATGCGCGCCTCCACCTCCACCGCCGTGGACCAGGCGGATTTGGTGCTGTTCATTTTCGATGCCAAGGCCGGGTTGATCCCTGAGGACAGGCATTTTGGCACCTGGCTGCGCCGGAAAAACCGGCAGGTGCTGGTGATTGCCAACAAGGCCGAGGGGCGCGGCGGCATCGTCAACGCCATGGAGGCTTACGAGCTGGGCTTTGGCGAGCCGGTGGCCATTTCCGCCGAGCATAATGAGGGCATTTATGACCTCATGAACGAGATTGCCGAGCGTCTGCCGGAAGCCACGCCCGAGGCTGAGGAGGACGAGAACAAACCCCTGCACCTCGCCATTGTTGGCCGCCCGAATGCAGGCAAATCCACATTGCTGAACTATCTGCTGGGCGAACAACGCATGATCACCGGCCCGGAACCTGGCCTGACGCGCGATGCCGTTTCCGCAGATTTTGAAGGCCCCGACGGCAGACATTACCGCGTGGTGGACACGGCGGGCTTACGCAAACGCGCGAAAGTGGATGAGGGTTTGGAGCGTATGTCCACCTCTTCCTCCATTGAAGCCCTGAAGCGCGCCGAGATGGCGGTGCTGGCGGTGGATGCTCTGCGCGGTGTGGAAGAGCAGGATTTGCAGATCGCCCGGCTGATTGAACGCGAAGGCCGCGCCTGCGTGATAGCGCTGACAAAATGGGACGCGGTGGAAGAACGGCCAGAGGCGAAGAAGGCGGCGCTGGACCGTATTTCCATCTCGCTCAGCCAGATGAAGGGCATAACGGTGGTGCCGCTTTCAGCCGAATCCGGCGAGGGGGTGAAGAAACTTTTCCCCGCCATCCGCGATGCCTATGAGAAATGGAATTTGCGCATTCCCACTAGTCAGCTCAACCGCTGGTTTGAGGCAGCCCTTGAACGCTTCCCGCCGCCGCTGGTGGAAGGCCGGCGCCTGAAGCTGCGCTATATCACGCAGATTAAGGCCCGCCCGCCCACTTTCGCGCTGTTCGGCACGCGCGCGGAGCAGGTGCCGGAGACGTATCAACGGTATCTGGTGAATAATCTACGCGAGAGTTTCGAGATGCCCGGCGTGCCGATCCGGATTTATTTACGCGGCACAGATAATCCATTCAAGGACAGGGATTGAGGGCTGGAGCTTACCCCTCCTTCAACATCTCCAGCTCCAGCCAGCGTTCTTCGGCTTTCACCAGTTTGGTGTGGTGCTCTGCGAGGCTCGCGGATGCGGTGGCGAATTTTTTCGGGTCTTTGGCATAGAGGTCTGGCGTGGCGAGGATTTCGTTGAGTTTGTTGATCTGCGCTTGAAGTTTACCAATCTCTTCATTCAGCGTTTTCAACTCATGCTGCTCCCTGAAGGAAATTTTTGGCCTCAAGGCGGCGGCAGGCGATGGCGCGCTTGGTTTTGCGGCGGCTTTCTTTTCTGCTTTTTCCAGTTTCTCGGCGGTAACACCTTCGCCACGCTGGGCCAGCATATCTGAATAGCCGCCGGCATATTCCACCCAACGCCCCTGGCCTTCGGACATCAGCACCGAGGTGCAGACACGATCCAAAAAGTCACGGTCATGCGAGACGGCAATCACCGTGCCCGGATATTCGCCAAGCATTTCCTGCAATAAATCCAACGTTTCGAGGTCGAGGTCGTTGGTTGGCTCGTCCAGCACCAGCAGGTTGGAAGATTTGGTGAGGGCGAGCGCCAGCAACAGCCGCCCGCGCTCCCCACCCGAAAGCGTGCCCACCGGCGTGCGCGCCTGTTCCGGTTTGAACAGGAAATCTTTCATATAGCCGATGACATGCCGCGCCTGGCCGCCCACCACCACCTGGTCGCTATTGCCGCCTGTGAGAGTATCCGCCAGGGAGGTGTTGGGGTTTAAATCCGCGCGCTGCTGGTCCAGCGTTACCACCTCCAACGCGGTGCCCAGCTTTACCGTTCCCACATCCGGCGGCAACTGGCCGAGAATGAGCTTCAAGAGCGTGGATTTGCCCGCACCATTGGGGCCGACAATGCCCAAACGATCCCCGCGCAGCACGCGGAAAGTGAGGTTATCGACGATCGGCTTATCGAAACTTTTGGAGATGCCATCAGCATCCACCACAATCTTGCCGGAGGTGGCGGCATCCAGGCTCGCCATTTTCGTGAGCCCAAGCTTATGTGTAAAGTTGCGGCGTTCCGCCCGCAGCGAATGTAGCCCGGCCAGACGCTTCACATTGCGCTTGCGCCGGGCGGTCACGCCGTAGCGCAGCCAGTCTTCTTCGCGGGCGATTTTGCGGCCGAGTTTGTGAAACTCCTGCTCCTCTTGCTCCAGCACCTCGTCCCGCCAGGATTCGAAATGGGCGAAGCTTTTATCCTGCCGCTTGGTCTGTCCCCGGTCCAGCCAGACCATGGCGCGGGAGAGATTTTCCAGAAACCGCCGGTCGTGGGAGATGAGCACGATGCCGGAGGAGAGGGATTTCAGCTCGCTTTCCAGCCATTCAATGGCGGGCAGGTCAAGATGGTTGGTGGGCTCGTCCAGCAGCAGCAAATCCGGCTCTGGCGCCAGCGTGCGGGCCAGAGCGGCGCGGCGGGCCTCGCCACCTGAAAGATGGGCGGGTTTTTCATCGCCGGAGAGCCCCAGCTCGCCCAGCAAATAGCGCACGCGGTATTCATCGTCATTTGGCCCCAGCCCGGCCAGCACGTAGTCCATCACATTGGCGAAGGCTGAGAGGTCCGGCTCCTGTGGCAGATAGCGCATGGTGGCACCCGGCTGGAAGAAACGGGTGCCGCCGTCGAAGGCGATCTCGCCCGAGGCGATTTTAAGCAAAGTGGATTTGCCAGAGCCGTTGCGGCCGACGAGGCAGATGCGCTCCCCCGCGCCAACCGAAAGCGTAGCTTTTTCCAAAAGCGGCGCAGAGCCGAGGGTAACGGAGATGTCGGTGAGTAACAGAAGGGGCGGCGCCATGCGGGCTGTTTGGCCCAAGGGGCCGCGCGGTTCAAGCGCCAGGCTTTATTGCAGAGGCTGGGCCGGGCCAGAGGTGGTGTAATTGGCGGAGGGCGGCAATGGCGGCAATGGTGCTGGCTGCGGCGGCGCTGCCGGGGCGAAAGCTTTGGAGGGGAGCGCCGTGTTGGGCACCGGGGCTTGAGCCTCCGTTGGCACAGCTGTGGACTCATCCGCCTGGGGGAGTGCTGATGCCGGTTCTTGTTTTTGGCTGAGCGAGGCGGCCTTGGGGGATATCTGGCGGCGCCAATCTAATTCCCGCTGGTAGTGGCGGCCAGCCTCGAAGCCTTGGTGGTAGGCGTCATGAATCGCTGTTTTTAGGTCATTGGCCGTGATTGCCGGAGCAGGCGAGGACGGAGGTGAAGGCATTTGCCAAGCAGCACAGCCAGAAAGCAGAGCCGCGAGACCCAACAACATAATATTGCGATGGGAATGGATAACAGGTCGTCTCATTACCTTCTGTATAGCCCAGCTTCATGCTTCCGTCACGACAGCGGGCGTATCTCTGTTGTAACAAGTTGAATTTTTTAAGAGTTTTAAAAATTATGAAGTTTACGGACGAGATAAATAGGGCGCTGCTTTGTCTCCACATAGATACGCCCGATATATTCCCCCAATATGCCGATGCTGATGAGCTGGACGCTGCCAAAAAACGTCACCGCGACGAAGATTGACGCATAGCCCGGCACTTCATTACCAAAAAACAGCGTTTTGAGCATGATGAAAACGGCATATAGCAGCGCCACGACCGCCCCGAATGTACCAAAATACGTCCAGATTTTCAGCGGCGCGGTGGAAAAGCTCGTGAAGCCTTCCAGGGCGAAATTCCATAGTTTGAAACCGGAGAACTTGCTTTCCCCCGCCGCCCTGGGGGTGCGGGTATAGTCGATAATCGCGGTTTTAAAGCCCAGCCAAGCAAACAGCCCCTTCATGAACCGCTGCCGCTCCGGCAGGCGTTTCAGCGCCTCCACCACCGCCCGGTCCATCAACCGGAAATCGCCCACGTTTTCAGGCAGTTCGATGTTCGAGATATAGCGGTTCAATTTGTAGAACAACGAGGCCGTGCCGCGTTTCATTGCCGTGTCGGTCGAACGGTCGGTGCGCCGGCCAAGCACCACCTCCGCCCCGCTTTGCCAGGCCGTGACCATCGCAGGGATCATTTCCGGAGGGTCTTGCAAATCCGCGTCAAACGGGATGACCGCATCGCCCCGCGCTGCTTCCAGCCCCGCGGTAAGCGCGGCTTCCTTGCCGAAATTGCGGGAAAGTTCCACCACACGTATGCGCGGTTCCGCCTCTGCCAGTTCTAGCAAATGCTGCAACGTTGCATCCCGGCTGCCATCGTCAACGCAGATGATTTCCCATTGCAGCTCCGGGATAGCCTCCAGCACCGGTAATACCGATGCAGCGAAAATGCCGATCGCGTCTTCCTCGTTATAAAACGGCACGATGAGGGAGAGGAGCTGCGGCATGAGGTTCCAGCCTGAATAATGTTCATCTATTTCAAGCATAGTCGCGCTGATATATCCACCACCCTGCAATGAACGACGGCGCTTGCCTGAAGGCGACGTTTTCTTCTAACCAATGGCTCCAAAGGAAAGCGGCATGATTTTTCACTGGCTGTTTATCATTATCACGCTTGTGCTTTGCGCCGTGGCCGCCTTGCCCACCCGTTTTTGGGTGCGCACCGGCGAATGGGGGAAAACCCGGCTGTTGC
>JAGWIE010000316.1 GCA_028866445.1 Rhodospirillales bacterium
CGCCTGGCAGCGCGAATGGCAGATTATAAAAGGATGAGCCTTTCCAGGGCATTTTCAGCCCTGGGCTGGCGGCGGCCGGGCATGGCGAATACCGCCTTGCTTGGCCTGCCGGCTTTGTGGTTCGCGGGGCTCTACCTCGCGGCCATTGGCGCGTTGCTCATTACGTCTTTCTGGACAGTCGATGACCTCAGCGGCAACCTCATTCCTGGCTTCTCGCTCACCAATTTCCAGCAGCTTTTCTCAGGCCCGGTCTATATCCGCATTGCGCTGCGCACCATCGGCATCGCCGCGGCGGTGACCATCACGGATGTCATTCTCGCTTGGCCGGTGGCCTATGCCATGATCCGCCTGGCGGGCCCGCGTCTGCGCGCGCTCATGATGGCGGCGGTCATGGTGCCGCTTTGGTCCAGCTATCTGGCGCGGGTTTATGCGTGGCGGCTGATCCTCTCCCATAACGGGCTGCTTAACTGGGCGCTGATGGAGATTGGCCTGCCGCGCGCGCATATTGGCTACTCCAATTGGGCGATGTGGATCGTGTTTTCTTATCTCTGGTTGCCTTTCATGATCCTGCCCGTGGCGGCGAGCGTGGAGCGGATTCCTCCCAGCCTGCTAGAAGCCTCGGCGGATCTGGGCGAGAAAGGCTTTGCCACCTTCCGCCGCGTTGTGTTGCCCATGGCGTTGCCCGGCATGGTGGCGGGGGCCATCTTCACCTTCTCCCTCACGCTGGGGGATTACGTCACGCCGATGTTGGTTGGCGGTCGCGGATCAGACTTCATTGGCAACGTGGTTTATTCAAATGTGGGTGTTACCAATAACATCCCTTTCGCGGCGGCCTATGCGGTGCTGCCCTTGGGCGTAATGGCAGTATTCCTGCTCATTGCCCGGAAACTGGGGGCCTTCGATGCGCTCTGAAACCCTCATCTGGGCTGTGGTGGCGGCGATCTTCGCCTTTCTCTTCATCCCCATCGTGGTCATCATCCTTTACGCCTTCTCGGCAGCCCCCATCCCGGCCTGGCCCATTGCGGATTTCACCCTGCACTGGTTCGGCGACACCTGGCATGACAGCGCGGTGCGCCAGGCCCTGGTGCTGTCGCTGGAGGTGGCTTCGGTCGCCACCCTCGCGGCGATGCTTCTGGGCACCCTGGCCTCCATGGCGGTGGCGCGGATGCAAAGTGCCGCGAAGGAGGTGGTGAGCTTCATCGCCGTTTTGCCCATCGCCTTGCCTGGCATTCTCACTGGCATGGCCCTGGCGGCATATTTCGCGTTCTGGGGGGTTAACCTGTCATACTGGACCATCGTGGCCGGGCACGCCACCTTCTGCGTGGTCATTGTCTATAACAATGTGGTGGCGCGGCTCAGGCGGATGCCGCGCTCGCTCACGGAGGCTTCGGCGGATCTGGGCGCTGACGCCTTCCGCACCTTCCGGCTTATCCAACTGCCGATGATGGCCAGCGCCATCGGGGCAGGGGCGTTGCTGGCCTTTGCGCTGTCGTTCGACGAGGTGATCGTGACCACCTTCACCGCCGGGGCGCAGAACACCCTGCCATTGTGGATTTTCGGCGCCATTCGCCTTGGCCAGCAATTGCCGGAAGTGAATGTGGTGGTGTTCGCCATTATCCTGTTCACGGCAATTCCGGTGCTTCTGGCGCAGAAGCTAATCGGCGAATCCGGTCGGGTGGCGCGGTAAGGAAAATCTATAACAGATTTTGTTATTTATTTCGGCTTAACTCATAAATAAAATCTATGAGTCTTTCACCCCTGTGGCTCTTCTTTCCGCAGGACGTCCAGCGGCAAAAGCTGACCGTTGCGTTCAAAATACCAGAAGGTCCAGCCATTGCAGCTTGGCGCGTTCTGTACCGCCGCACCCACCTGATGGATGGAGCCGCGATGGGGCCCGCTTACCAATGCGCCCTCGGCTGTTACCTCGGCAGCGAAGCGGCGTTGCCTGTCCATAACTTGCGTACCGGGGCGGATGATACCGCGCTCTACAAAACTGCCAAAGGCGATTCGCGGCGTCTCCCGGCCGGAGGGCGGGGCCACCACGGCGGTGCGCGGCGCACGCTCCTCGGCCCGTAAACGCCCCCAGGCGGCTTCCACATAGGCCGGGTGGCGCTCAATGCCGATGAAATGCCGGTGCAGACGTTTGGCGACCACGGCGGATGTGCCCGTGCCCAG
>JAGWIE010000317.1 GCA_028866445.1 Rhodospirillales bacterium
CTCATCACCACCCCGCCGGTTGACCGCCTCGCGGTGCGCACCTTCATCATGCCGTTCGACAGCCTGGTGATTAAGGAAGCCATCGCCCGCGAAAAATTCCGTGGCGGGCAGATTTTCTGTGTGGTGCCGCGCATTGAAGACCTCGACCCCATGGCCGCGCGCCTGCGCGAGATCGTGCCGGACATCCGTACCGTGATGGCCCATGGCCGCCTGGCCCCCACCGAGCTTGAGCGGGTGATGACCGAATTCGGCGAGGGTAAATACGACGTTCTGTTGGCCACCAACATCGTGGAGAGCGGACTGGACATGCCGGCCGTGAACACGCTCATCATCTACCGGGCGGACATGTTCGGTCTCGCGGGGCTCTACCAGCTTCGTGGCCGCGTGGGGCGCGGCAAGCAGCGCGGCTATGCCTATCTCACCTGGCCGCCGCATCACCGTCTCTCCGCCGCGTCAGAAAAACGCCTGGAAGTGATGAACACGCTGGACACACTGGGGGCAGGCTTCACCCTGGCCAGCCACGACCTCGATTTGCGCGGGGCGGGCAATCTGCTCGGCAACGAGCAATCCGGCCATATCCGCGAAGTCGGCATCGAGCTCTACCAGCAGATGCTGGAAGATGCGGTGAACGATTTACGCACCCAGAACCAGCAGGCGCAAAAAATCGAACGGGACTGGACGCCGAACATCAATCTCGGACTGCCCGTGCTCATCCCCGAGACCTATGTGGCGGATCTGCCCGTGCGCCTCGGGCTCTACCGGCGGATCAGCGGCCTCGTCACCGATGCCGAGAGCGAAGCCCTGGCCGCCGAGCTAGTGGACCGTTTTGGCGCCATCCCGCAAGAGGTGGAAAACCTGCTCTCCGTGGTGGCACTAAAGCGCGCCTGCCGGGAGGCGAATGTCGAGAAGCTGGATGCCGGGCCGAAAGGCATGGTGGTGAGCTTCCGCAAAAACGACTTTTCCAACCCCGCCGGGTTGATCCAATGGATCGGCACTAAAGGCGGGCTGGTGAAACTCCGCCCGGACCAGAAGCTTTCCCTGGTGCGAGACATGGATGTGGCAGCCCGCATGGCCTTCGCGCGGGACCTTCTGGCCAATCTCGTTAAAATCGCCAAAGCTCCCGCGCCATGAGCAATCCGGTTTCTTACAGCGTTTTCCAGTAAGACGCCGCGCAGCTCACAGCCGTCGGCGTATTTGGATGCGCCGCGGCTTCGGATTGCGCGGCAACATTGCCAGTCGCCATGGACTGCCCGACGGAATTGATAATGTTATGCACCGGCCCATTGGTGGTGCCCGTAATGTTCGCGGCAGCATTGCTCACATTATGCTTCTCCAGAGCCTGGCAAACATTGGCGCTGCCGCCTGCTGCCATCGGCACGATGAAGAACACCGCGATGGCGATGATGATAACCCCGACGATGGTAATCCCTGATTTCATTATCTTGTTCCCAAATTGTGAAGATACTGCCGTAACCAATTGGCGTTATGGAGAATTTGGGGACGTTAATCCGTTTCACAAATGAAAACGGTCTAAATACGCGGTTACCTGTTAGCGAACGGCCATCTCGGAAAAAAGGTTAATGACTAGAATGCCCGCCATAATCAGCCCGATGCCTAGCAGCCCCGGCAGATCCACCGCCTGGCGGTAATAAAAATACCCCACGCCTACAATCAGCACGATGCCGAACCCGCACCAAAGCGCATAGGCATAGCCAAGCGGTATAACCTTCACCACCTGAGAGAGTGAATAGAAGCTCACGCAGTACCCTGTCAGCACGACAATAGAAGGCAGCGGGCGTGTGAACCCTTGGCAGGATTTCAGGGCCGAGGTGGCTGTCACCTCACTGATGATGGCAATGGCGAGGAGTAAGTAGGCCATCAGAAGTCAGAACAACGGCCGTTTTTTTCCCAATCGCCGTAACGTGTCGGCTCAGGCCCGCTGGGACCGCCAATCTCCTTGGGCAGTTTCTGTGCCTCCGGCTTTTTTGTGGCGTAGGGTTCTGCCTTGGCGGGGGGTGTTTTGTCGTCCATGGCTGGGCACTCTAAGCCGATGCAGCGGTAAGGGAAGGGCGGATCATTATTGCCCCTGCACCTGCATTAATCTTTGCTGGTCCAGTTGCCGCCAGGTTGAATTTACCGGCGCGCTGGCAAAGGATTGTT
>JAGWIE010000021.1 GCA_028866445.1 Rhodospirillales bacterium
GGTCGCCGTAATCTCATCCAGCGCTGCTGCCGTTTCCTCAAGGCTTGCCGCCTGCTGCTCTGTCCGGCGTGAAAGATCATCCGCTGCGGCGGCTATCTCTCCGGTGCCTGAACGAATGTTTGAGGCATTACCCATGATAACTTTCATCGCCTGGTGCAGCCGCTCTATGGCATTGTTAAAATCACCACGAAGTTTTTCATAATCGGGGTTGAACGGTGTGTTCAGGCGGAAAACCAAATCGCCTTCGGCAAGTTTTTCTAGGCCAACGGCGAGGGAGCTGACAACATTTTCCTGCTCCCGCGCGGCGGCCTCGCGCTCCATTTCCCGGTGGCGGCGCTCCTCATCCGCGCGCTGGCGTGCGGTTTCCATGTCGCCTTCAAGCCGGATTTTCTCCAGCCCGGCATCTTTAAACACCCGAACCGCACGCGCCATGCCGCCGATCTCATCATGCCGGTCACTGTCGGAAATTTCGACGGCCAGATCACCTTCCGCCAGTCGGCGCATTGTGCCTGTCATGCGGATTATCGGCTTGCCGATGCTGGCGATCAGCAGCCAAACCAGACCGCATACCACGAACAGCATGGCCACCAGTGCGATAGCGATGCCGGTCTTCGCGGATGATTTCGCGTTTTGAATAGAAGAAGCATGGTTCGCGGCCATCAACGCCTGATAGGTGAGATCGTCCACAAGATGCGCATTGAAACTGTCGTTCAGCTGCGCCATGGGGCCGGTGATGAGAGCTTCAGCCGCTGGAAGATTACCAGCAGCGGCATCGCCCACCGCGGTTATTGCGTCCTGGCTCATTTGCTGAAACGCCGCTTGGAACCCATCACCATCTCCGGTTTCGCGGCCGGGGTCCATCGTTGGCTGATAGATAAGCCAGTTGGAGTTGAAAATGTCCACTCCGGCCTTCATCCTGGCGACAAGCGTTGCAAATCTGGCGGGGTCTTTGGTCATTACCGCTTCACTGGTAGAGCCAAACAATCCTGATTCGGTACGCCCCATTGTCTCTATCGGCGTGGTTCCGGCGATATTGGTTTCAAGCCCTTGGGCGACCGTGGTAACGAAATTGATCCTGGTGAGCGAAAAAATGCCCAATCCCGCGGTGAAAAGCAGCACCACGGAAAAAGCAACTATGAGTTTCGCAAGAATTGACCATCTGGAGAAAAATGACATTTTGGCGGGTTTCCGGGATTGGTTGTGATGCCCCGGGCGCGGCCCGCAGCGTGCCGCACGATTTCACAATTGTGTTTAGAACTGGTTAAATCGATTGCAGTTGGCAAATCCGCCTTTCATGTTATCCGTCCCCATATGCTCATTCGTCAGCTCTCTTATTTTGTTACGCTCGCTAAGGAACGGCATTTCGCCCGCGCGGCGGATGCCTGTCATATCACCCAGCCAACGCTTTCAGCCGCCATCCGTAAGCTGGAGGAGGATTTAGGCGTACCCCTGGTTGAGCGCGGCCACCGGTTCGTCGGGTTAACGGCAGAGGGTGAAAAATTGCTCACCTGGTCGAGGCAAATTCTAACCGATTATCATAGCTTGCGGGCGGATTTAACGGGCGAACGCAAAGGGTTGGCTGGTGAGCTTCGGCTTGGGGTTGTTCCCGCGGCGCTGCCATCAGTGGCGTTTATCACCGAGCGTTTCTGCGCCGCCAACCCCGCCGCGACGGTCACCATCCGCTCAATGACATCGCGCGCCATCGCCGAGGGTCTGGACGCTTTTGAGCTGGATGGCGGCATCACCTACCTTGAAAATGAGCCGCTTAACCATGTTCACCGCGTGCCGCTCTACCGCGAACGTTACAAACTGGCGGTGCCGCAAAGCCATCATCTAGCGGGGCAAAAAGAAGTAAGTTGGCTTAACGCCTCTGCGGAACGGCTCATTCTGCTGAGCCAGGATATGCAAAACCGGCGGATTATCGACCGGCTGACCGCAACACTTGGCTTTGCGGTCTATCCCAGCGTGGTCAGTAATTCTTTCCTCTCGGTTTGCGCGCATCTGCGACGCGGGGGCTGGGCCAGCATCGTGCCGCACAGCTTCTTCCATGTGCTGGGGCAACAGCCAGACCTTGCCATTTTGGACCTGATCGACCCCGTGCACAGCGAGATGATCGGGCTCGTGATCTCCGACCGGGAACCGCGCGGGCCGATGGCCGCCGCCCTCCTGGCCGCCGCCATGGAAGCGGATATCGAGCAGGGCTTCGCCGGGCCTTGATAGATACCTCCTATTAATAAGTTAAAAGCTTTCATTGGATTTGCCTTGCGTTCGGGTGTGACTGTGCCGCCGTCCGATGCTGACTCTCAAAGAAACCTTCAGCAATCGGATGAGGATGCGTTGCCACGAAAAACGATAGCAGCCCCATTTGCATGGGTTGTCTGGGTGCTTTTGCTTGCCTCGCGTCTTCCTCACCCTCTGTTAAGGACGATGACATGGCGAAAGTTGTATGCGTGCTCTATGATGATCCCGTTGATGGATTCCCGAAATCCTACGCGCGTGATGATCTCCCCAAGATCGATGCCTATCCCGATGGTCAGACCCTGCCCACTCCCAAGGCGATCGACTTTCAGCCCGGCGCGCTTCTCGGCAGCGTTTCCGGAGAGCTCGGCCTGCGCAAATACCTTGAGGATAACGGCCACACTTTGGTCGTGACCTCCAGTAAGGATGGCCCGGATTCCGTGCTGGAGCGTGAGCTGGCCGACGCCGAAGTGGTTATCTCCCAGCCGTTTTATCCAGCCTACATTACAGCTGAGCGCATCGCCAAGGCCCCCAAGCTGAAGCTGGCGCTTACCGCCGGTATCGGCTCGGATCACGTCGATCTGCAAGCCGCGATCGAGAACAACATCACCGTTGCTGAAGTCACCTATTGCAACTCCATCAGCGTTGCCGAACATGTTGTGATGACGATCCTCGGCCTGGTTCGCAACTACATCCCCTCCTATCAATGGGTAATCAAGGGCGGCTGGAACATCGCTGACTGCGTTACGCGGTCTTACGACGTTGAAGGTATGCATGTCGGCACGGTGGCCGCTGGCCGCATTGGCGTTGCCGTTCTGCGCCGCCTGAAGCCGTTTGGTATGCACCTGCATTATACCGACCGCCACCGCCTGCCGGAAGCTGTTGAGAAAGAGCTGGGCCTTACCTTCCATGCCACGCGCGAAGACATGTACAAGGTCTGCGACGTGGTCACGCTGAACTGCCCGCTCCACCCGGAAACGGAAAACATGATCAACGACCAGACGCTGAAATCCTTCAAGCGTGGGGCTTACTTGATCAACACCGCCCGCGGCAAGCTGTGCGACCGTGACGCCATCGCCCGCGCCCTCGAATCCGGCCAGCTGGCTGGCTACGGCGGCGATGTGTGGTTCCCGCAGCCCGCCCCGCAGGATCACCCCTGGCGTACCATGCCGCATCACGGCATGACTCCGCATATCTCGGGCACCTCGCTTTCCGCGCAGGCCCGCTATGCCGCTGGTACGCGTGAAATCCTCGAGTGCTATTTCGAGGGCCGTCCGATCCGGAACGAATACCTCATCGTCCAGGGCGGAAATCTGGCCGGTGTTGGCGCGCATTCCTATTCCAAGGGCAACGCCACGGGCGGGTCTGAAGAAGCCGCCAAGTTCAAGAAGATCTAATAAGCTGGGACTCTACGCGGGAATTTCCCGCGTAGAGTGTGCCGCGGCAAATCCGGTCTGGACGGCTATATACGTTATTCTTGCTATGCTAGAGCGCACGCATGACTCTGACCATGGCAGCTCCAAGCACAACCGTAACTACCCCTACGGCGCTACAACCCATTGAAAATATTGCGGCAAACCTAGGAATTCCGGCCGAATCCCTTTACCGCTACGGGCCGTTTAAGGGCAAAGTGGCGCTGGACTTTGCCGCCAAGGCTGCCTCGGCCCCGGCGGGCAAACTTGTACTGGTCACGGCCATCAGCCCCACCCCGGCTGGCGAGGGTAAAACCACAACCACCATCGGCCTGGGCGATGCGTTGCGCCGGGCTGGCCATCGCACCGCCATTTGCCTGCGTGAGCCGAGCCTGGGGCCTAGCTTTGGGGCCAAAGGGGGTGCCACCGGCGGTGGGCAGTCGCAGATCGCGCCGATCGACGAGATCAACCTGCACTTCACCGGCGACATGCACGCCATTGGCGCGGCACATAACCTGCTCGCCGCGATGATCGACAATCATCTCTATTGGGGCAATGCGCTGGGGCTGCACCCCGCCAGCATCGCCTGGCGCCGCGTGATCGACCTTAACGACCGCGCGTTGCGCGACGTCGTGATTGGCCTTGGCAGCGGCAACGGCATGGTGCGCCAAACCGGTTTTGATATCACCGCCGCCAGCGAGGTCATGGCGATATTCTGCCTGGCGCGTTCGCTGGCCGAGCTGGAACAGCGCCTGGGCGACATCGTCATTGGGCGCGACAAGGCAAAACGTCTGGTGCGGGCACGGGAATTGAACGCAGCTGGTGCCATGGCGGTACTGTTGAAGGACGCCTTCGCCCCCAACCTTGTGCAGACACTGGAAGGCACGCCCGCCTTTGTTCATGGCGGCCCGTTCGCCAACATCGCCCATGGCTGCAACACGCTGCTGGCAACGCAAACAGCCCTGGGCCTGGCAGATTTCGTCGTAACGGAAGCTGGTTTTGGCGCTGATCTCGGGGCTGAAAAATTCCTCGACATTAAATGCCGCCTAGGTGGGTTCGCCCCTTCTGTTTGCGTTATCGTCGTCACCGTGCGGGCGCTTAAAATGCACGGCGGCGTGGCGTTACGCGGGCTGGCTGAGGAAAATGCGCAGGCAGTGGAAGCCGGGTGCGCCAATCTGCTGCGCCATGTTGGCAATATGCGTAAATTCGGCCTGCAAACCCTGGTCGCCATCAACCGTTTTGCGGGGGATACGCCGACGGAGTTGGCAATGATTCAGCAGGTTTGCGCGGAAGCTGGCGTGCGCGCCATTTCTTGCACGCATTTTGCAAAGGGTGGCGAAGGCGCGGCGGAACTTGCCGATGCCGTTGCCACGCTTGCGAAGGCCAGCACAACTTTCACGCCGCTTTATCCTGACGCCATGAATTTGGAAGAAAAAATCGCCACCATCGCCAGGGAGATGTATGGCGCGGCTGGAATCGAGCTTGAATCGCGCGCGGCGGCGCAGTTGCGCGGCTTCACGGAGGCCGGTTTCGCTCATCTCCCCGTTTGCATGGCCAAAACCCAATACAGCTTTTCGGCAGACCCGGCTTTGCGCGGTGCGCCCTCGGGGTTCACCTTGCCGATCCGGGAAGTCCGGCTTTCCGCTGGTGCGGGGTTCATCGTTGCCTTGTGTGGGGACACCGTGACGATGCCCGGCCTGCCGCGCCAACCCGCGGCAGAGACGATATTTTTGGATGCTGCCGGAGAGATCGTCGGCCTTTCATAAGGTGAAATCGGGCCACCCCTCCGCTCGAAGCGATTGGGTGGCTTGACGCACCTCAACATTTCCATAATTATAAAAATATGGATAAGCAAACAGCCCTTATCGCCATGGCAGCTTTGGCCCATGGTGCCCGGTTAGATATTTTTCGTGCCCTTGTGCAGGCGGGCCCAGAGGGTTTGGCCGCGGGCCAGTTGGCGGAGCGTTTGGGCCTGCCCCCGGCCACGCTGTCGTTTCACCTTAAAGAGCTGCGCCATGCCGGGCTGGTGAGCTTTCAGCGCGAAAGCCGTTCCTTAATTTATTCGGCTGAATTCGCCAGCATGAATGCCTTGCTGGCTTATCTTACGGAAAATTGCTGCCAGGGTGATGTGGCCGCTTGTATCCCTGGCGTTTGTGATGGCACCGGCCTCGTCTCGCCGTCATCCAAAAAGACGATGTAATTTTCTCGGTTCTCAAGGATTTTGAACATGACTCCTCAAAAGACGGTTCTGATTCTCTGCACCGGCAATTCCTGCCGCTCGCAAATGGCGGAGGTACTTGTCCGGCATGAACTGGGTCCGGCGGTGCGTGTGCTCTCTGCGGGCACCCGCCCGCAACCAAAAGTGGCTGATGGCGCGCTGGAAGCGTTGAAACTGGCTGGGCTACCAACCGATGGGCTTTACCCAAAAGACATCGACGCCGTCATCAACGAACCAATCGATCTTGCCGTGACCGTTTGCGATAACGCCAAGGAAACATGCCCGGTTTTTCCAAAGCCGGTTGCGCGCATCCATATCTCGTTTCATGATCCCCATGGTGAGCCGTTGGAGAGCTTCGTGCGTGTGCGGGATGACATCCAGGCCCGCCTCGTCTCGGCCGTCCGCACTGCATTGGCGCTCTGAAGGAATCTTATGTCCGCACAATGTGAAACCCCAGCCGCGACGCAGATGAGCATCTTTGAACGCTTTCTGAGTGTATGGGTATTTTTATGCATCATCGTTGGAATATTGGTGGGCCAGATGGCGCCTGGGCTGTTCCAGGCCATTGGCCATATGGAAGTTGCCCAAGTTAATCTTCCGGTTGGGTTGCTGATCTGGATCATGATCATCCCCATGCTGATGAAGGTTGATTTCGCGGCACTGCACGAGGTTAAACAGCATGTGCGCGGCATTGGCGTGACGCTGTTCGTCAACTGGATGGTCAAGCCGTTCTCCATGGCGCTGTTGGCCTCGCTGTTCATCGGGCATTTGTTCCGCCCTTTGCTGCCGCCTGGGCAGATTGATAGCTATATCGCCGGGTTAATTCTGCTTGCCGCAGCGCCATGCACGGCCATGGTGTTTGTGTGGAGCCGCCTTTCAAATGGCGACCCGTTGTTTACGCTTTCACAGGTGGCGTTGAATGACACCATCATGGTGTTCGCCTTCGCGCCGATTGTCGGGCTGTTGTTGGGGCTGTCGTCGATTACTGTTCCCTGGGCCACGTTACTCACATCTGTGGGGCTTTACATCGTTTTGCCGGTGATTGTGGCACAACTCTGGCGTCGTAATTTATTAAGGCGTGGGCAGGCGTTTTTTAACACGGCAATGGATAGAATTGGGCCATGGTCCATCCTCGCTTTGCTGCTCACTCTGGTGCTATTGTTCGCGTTTCAGGGGCAGGAAATTATCAGGCAGCCACTCGTTATCGCGTTGTTGGCGGTGCCAATTCTGGTGCAGGTGTTTTTTAATGCAGCACTGGCCTATGGGCTTAACCGCGCGCTGGGCGAGGCGCATAACATCGCCTGCCCCTCAGCATTGATCGGTGCCTCGAATTTTTTTGAGCTGGCTGTCGCGGCGGCGATCAGCCTGTTCGGCTTTAATTCAGGCGCTGCATTGGCAACAGTGGTTGGCGTGTTGATTGAAGTGCCGGTAATGTTGTTAACCGTCAAACTCGTGATGGCAACTCAAAACTGGTATGAACGCGGCGGCTAAGTTTCACCTAAGTCTCTTCCCGTAAAACAGTTACGCGGCGCTGGGCAAAACCAGCGCCCCAATTAAACTGTCAACGGAGACTGAGAATGAAGTTGTTATGCCCCACTCTTTCGCTTGGTGCATTCGCCGTCCTCGCCGGGCTTGCTGGCCCCGCGCTTGCTGATTCCCCTTCCGCCTCGCATTCAATGGCGCAGCTTGGCCAGCGCCACGTTAATAATGCTACGGATACCGGCTATCCGGAGGCCGGGCTTGCCAGCGTACCATCCTCCGCGCATTCCATGATGCAGGCCGGACAACGCCATCAAAATTATGCTATGGTACAGGCTGCTCAAAATGTGACAGGAAGCCCCAAGCTTGACTATAATCAGGCGTTACAGATCGCCTTAAAGGCCCAGCCGGGCAGCGTTGTGAATGAAGAGCTGGAAAATGAACAAGGCGGTAGCGGTTTGCGCTATTCTTTCGATGTCAAAGTTGGCGCAGACACCCATGAGGTCGGCGTGGACGCCATGAACGGCGCATTGCTTGAAAACAGCGTTGAAGGCCCAAATCCCGATTAATAACTAACCGATTAAACCAGCCTGTCTCGCACAAACGAGGCAGGCGGTTATTTGGTAAATTTATTTGGTAAACTCACGCGGCGGTATAAAAAGCTTCTATTTCCAGCATTAATTCGGCCCGGCAAATCTCGCCGTGCAGATATAGGCGTTGAAAGAAAGCGCCAAAAGCCGAGATCAGTGCAGAATCAACCTCGTCTCGAAATGCCGGATTGCGCAAGTAAATTTTAAAAGCCCAGCGCCCCGGAGCGGTTATGCCCGCAGCGCCGATAACAGCGTGCAGATTTTCGATTGTCTCGGCGATTTGGGCTGGCAGATCGTCTGCATGGCGGCTTTCATGCCCGATAATGCTGGCGGTGCCCGATATGAACATCAGCGGCGTAGCTGTGGCGTTGTAAATCGAGGCACGGGAAAAACTTGGGCTTTGCGGTCCATAAACCGGCGGGTATGCAAAGGCGCTCACCTGGCGGGGGTTTTCAACCGGGCGGGCTGGAGCATGAGCAGCTAAAAAGTAAATTGCGGAGGCACCATGAGTCCCGCCAACGCCACTGGCCGCGGGCGGCAACGCTTCGCGCAGCCTTACATCAAATGCACGCTGGCGGCCAATGTTAAACCAGCGGTATCGTTCGAGCCCGGCGTCTTCACGCGTTATATCCGAAAGGTAATTCCAGAACCGCAAGGGGGCGGTGAAGCCGGTCGTCTCCAAAAAATCAAAAATCGCGAGATACGTGGCATGGATAGTCTCTTCCAGGTCTTTGCCCCGCGCTTCCTGCAATGCGATTGCTCCAAACGCAAAATCATCGCTGCAAGTGCCTGTAACCGGGCCAAGGGTTACGGCCCGGCACGGTGATGAGGTTTGCCAAAGCTCCAGCATCGCGCCGCCAGCGGTTGGCTTTAGTGGCGCGGAGATAAAGGGGCAGGGTGGCGGCAGAAAATCCGGCCGCTCCGTGCCATAACCCACCACGCCTAATAGTTTGGATATATCGGCGCATTGCGCGCGTGCGCTGGAAAGGTCGAGATAAGAAACATCCAGGGCAATATCGCCAAGTTGTTTCTGGTCGTTGGCTGCGTCCGGCATATCCACTCACCCAGGCGGGGAGTTGGTCGCTGCGGCTGGTGCGCTCTGCGTTGCTCCAACAGGAGCAGCTGCGCTGGGCGTCGCGGTTTTGACGGAAGAAGGCGCAGGCACTGCCGGGGCGGGGCTGACAGAGGCTGGAGTCGGTGCAGACTCATCCGCCGCGTCGGCAGGCGTTGCCGGTAACGGGTCCGCCACCGCGGCAGGCGGTGGAAGCGGGTTTAGGTTTATCTCGGTTGACGTCGAACCATTGTTTACAACAACCGGCTTAGTCTCAGCTGCCGGTGGCTGCACCGTATAATCGGGCACAATCCTGGCCTGCTGCGAGTCGGAGATAACCAGAACATGCAGCCCCTCTGGCAGCGAGGTTTTGCTGGTCTGCGTCACGGAAACCAGTTTGTCTCCGGTCTCCTGGACGATATATTCCCAGCCCTTAGTATTTGAAATCGCCTGCGCCGCCGCCGTGCCGCCCACGCCGCCCACCAAAGTGCCGCCGATTGCGCCCAAGGCGGTAACCACCGGCCCGCCCGCAATCTGCGACCCGGCCACGCCACCGGCAGCGCCGCCAGTGGCAGCGCCAACAATGCCGCTGGCGCTGATCATGACCTGCCGCACACCGATGATAACCCCCCGCTGTACTGTAGCTTCAACCTGAGCGGCGTTGGACGCATAGGTGTTGGGGGAATAGCCCTGGTGGCATCCGGTCAGAAGAAGCGGGAGCACAAGAAGGGGAAAAGCCAGGCGGCGCAAGGAAAATCCGTATGTTAAGAAAGACGAGTTCAATATAATCCTCAGGACATGCTCTGTCACGCCTGGGCTGGCTACAGCGTGACAAAAGCAAAATTTAATTAATCAATTAATTATTATGGTTTCAATCGATATCCGGTCTTGAACATCCAACCGATCAAAGCAAGGCAGATCGCCATGAACACGCCGGTGAAGGCAAGGCTGAGCCCAACCCCAATCTCTCCGGTGCCAAAAAAACTCCACCGGAACCCGCTGACCAGATATACAACCGGATTAAACAAATTGAGCGTTCGCCAGGGTTGCGGCAGCATGTCGATTGAATAAAACGCGCCACCCAGAAAGGTGAGCGGCGTGATGATAAGAGACGGGATGATCGCAAGCTGCTCAAAACTCTGCGCCCATATGCCAATGATGAAGCCGAACAGGCTGAAGGTGATGGCGGTGAGCAGCATGAAGGCGATCATCCAGCCGGGGTGCAGGATATGCAGCGGCGCAAAAAAAGTCGCAGTGCCCAGAATGATAAGCGCCAGTAAAACTGATTTTGTCGCTGCCGCGCCGACATAAGCCAGAACAATCTCCATGGCAGAAAGAGGTGCAGCCAGAATTTCATAAATTGTTTTTGTGAATATCGGGAAATAGATGCCGATAGAGGCGTTGCTGACGCTTTGGGTCAGAATGGTCAGCATGATAAGGCCGGGCACGATAAACGCCCCGTAGCCAACACCGCCGACATGTTGAATACGCGAGCCAATGGCACCCCCAAATACAATAAAATACAAAACAGTGGTGATAACCGGCGTGGCGATGCTCTGCCAGAAGGTGCGGCGCATTCGCGCCATTTCGGCACGGTAAATTGTCCAGATGGCGTGGTGGTTCATGCTGCCTCTCCCACCAGGCCGACGAAGATGTCTTCAAGCGAGCTGCGGCTTGTGTCTAAATCCCGGAAATCTATGCCGAGTTCGCTCATGCGGCGTAGCAGGGCTGGAATGCCGTTATCCTCCGCATTGGCATCGAACGCATAGGTCAACACCTGGCCTTGCTCGTCGAGCGCCAGCTCCCACGGGTCCAGCCCGGCAGGGAGATAGGCAAGCGGGTGTTGCAGCATGAGAGTGAGTTTGCGCTTCCCGAGCTTTTGCATCAGCGCCGAGGTTTTCTCCACCAGCAATAGCCGCCCCTCGGCAATTACCCCCACCCGGTCAGACATTTCCTCAGCTTCCTCGATATAGTGGGTCGTGAGAATGATGGTGACGCCTTTATCCCGCAAGCTGCGGACCAGCGCCCACATATCGCGCCGGAGGTTAACGTCCACACCCGCGGTAGGCTCATCCAGAAA
>JAGWIE010000318.1 GCA_028866445.1 Rhodospirillales bacterium
AAGCCGATCTGATAGGGGTCGGCGATGCGTTTAATGCCCAGCGGCGCGCCGGTGCTGGGGTTGTACATGAACACCGCATTGCCCGAGGCATCGGCTACCAGAAGCTGGGAGCGGTCAGGTGTCAGCGCCCAGTGGCTGGGCTCGCGGTAAGCGGGCTCGGTGCCCACCACCTGGTGGGTATTCATATCGATGACGCTGAGCGAACCTTCGCCGGAATTCAGGACGATGGCGATGGGCGGTGTGGCTTGGGCCAAAGCGGGGTGTGAGGCAGCAAGGGCGAGGGGCAAGGCGAGGGCAGAGCGGCGGGTAAGCATGCCGCCCGTTTAGACCTGTTTTCTGCGTCTGCGAAGATGACGCTTGCCCACAAAAAGAATGCCGAACCGGTGGAGGCGATGAGGGTATTGTCGGTAATTGACTGGATGGCGAAGGCGATGAAAGCGAGCCGCATCAGCCAGGCCTGGCCGCGTGGCAGAAGGCGGGAACCTTGTGCCACCCACAACGCCAGCAGCAGGATGAGCAGAAACAACCCCAGGAACCCACCCTCGCTACCGATGCGCAAATATTCGTCGTGTGCCGCGTTGGTGCCGAGAAGCTGGCTGAGCTGTGAGGTGACGGGGATGATAACCTTGCCGGCCCCCACTCCCCAGCCGAGCCAGGGCGATTGCTGCATCGCCTGCACGAAAAAGGGCCATACCAGCGTGCGGTGGGAAAGGTCTGTGGCCTCGCCAAGCTGGGTCAGGTCCACCGCGCGCAGGAACCCCAGCAGCCCAGACCCCAGCAATGCGAGGGACGCCAGCGCCCCGGCGGCAGCCAGCGCCATAAGGCGTTTTTGCATGAGCAGCAGTGCCAGAAACAGCAGCGCTGCCATGGCCAGAGGCGAGCGTGCGCCGGTGAGCAGAATGATGATGAAATTTACCCCCGCCATCGCCGCCATGGCTGGCCGTGGGTTTTCCGCCAGTTCCAGCACCGTGGCGTAAAGACCAATCAGCGCAAAACCGCCCAGAAAAGGCGGTTGGCCATTACCACCCAGCCGGAGTGCGCCTTGTTCCAGCACGTAGAATTGGTCCAGCCCAGCCAGAGCCAAAATCGCATCCACCCCCACGGCAAAAACCGGTGCCCAGATGAGGGCCATGATGGCGGCGCGGCGGAATTTTTCCGGCAGGCGCACAAAGCCGAACAGAAACGGTGCAGCGGAGCCAAGGAGAGAGCGCATTGAGGCTTGCAGGCTTAAGCCCGGATGCAGCCCATGGATGAGCCCGGTGCAGAACATGAACAGAAAGGCGAAGGCGGGGTTCCAGCGATCTGATTTCAACCCGCCTTGAATGGCCACACCGGCCAGCACCACCAGCCCATAGGCTTTCAGCAGCCCGGCAGTTGTTTCAGGGTCGCCAGTTACGCCGTTCAGCCAGTTATCCGGCCCGGTGGCGAGCGCGAGCACCCACAGCACCAGCCCCGCCCTTGGCCAACACACCGCCAGCCCGGCCAGCAGCAATGCTGGAATCACAACCATGAATTGCATCATGGCGCTCTCATAGCTGGTTCGGCTGCCGCGCGCTTGAGATTTTCATCCAATGGCCCGAGAATATCGGCATGATCCTGAATATGTTAGAGGCGGGCGAAGGCCCGCCGCTGGTGCTTTTGCACGGGCTGTTTGGTGCCGCGCGCAATCTCGGGGTTTTATCCCGCGGGCTTTCCTCATCGTTCCGCGTGCTGGCCTTCGACCAGCGCAACCATGGCGAAAGCCCGCATGATAGGGCCATGGATTATGCCAGCATGGCGGCGGATGTGGCGGAGACGCTGGCGCGGCTGGGCGTGCGGCGGGCCCGGTTTTGCGGCCATTCCATGGGTGGCAAAACCGCGATGATGTTGGCGTTGACGGCCCCTGAGCTGGTGGAGAAGCTCGCGGTGATGGATATTGCCCCGGTGACCTATGGCCATGATTATTCTGATCTGGTGGCGGCGATGCGGGCTGTGCCGCTGTCCCCCGCGCTCACCCGTGGCGAGGCCGATAAGGCGATGGCCGCGACCGTGAAGGAAGCGCCATTGCGGGCTTTTCTGCTCAATAATCTGGTGTTGGGCGCAGCGCCGCATTGGCGGCTGGGGCTGGAAGAGATTAGCGCCAATATGAGCAATTTGTTCCG
>JAGWIE010000022.1 GCA_028866445.1 Rhodospirillales bacterium
CGTGCGAGAGCGGAAAGAACGGCGATATCCGCGCCAACTGGCGCTCGCTCAACAAAAATAAATCAGACATGGCGAAGAACCCTCCGCCATGTCCAGAATCACGCCACCCCGAGCCGATGCAAGAGATTAATGGGTCCTGAGCCTAGGCCAAAATGCAACCAAAGCTGCCCCTAAGGTCGATTATGTTTCGTGGCGACGACAAGCACGACAATGGCGTTTCTGGGGCTTTCGAGTGGTCTGGCGAAAATCTGTCAGGCAGCAACCCGAGCGTCTGTTTTCTCTTGCATAAAGCTGGTCAAGAGCTCTTCTTCTCCTCTTGCCAAGATACGACAAAAAATCAAGAGGCCAGCACCAAATGCCGATAGCATCACACAGAACATGGCCGCATCCCATGGCGCGGACGGACTAGCCCCTCTCCCAACTGTCCGCCCCATCGACGTTTCAACGGAGATAGTGAAAACAAGACCGACAAATCCGAACCAAAAAGCCAAAAATATTCTGGAAAATAGAGACATCGAAAAACGACACGTGATGAATGCCCGCCCGTTCTTCTCGTAAATATTTGCGTAAACGATGGTTTAGAAGGAGTTTCGATATGAAATGATTCTGCGAGCAGTCAATCGCGTTCCTGAGAGGACGCCGGAAATGCGGCCTCGTTCCAACTCAAGTCCTTTCCTTAATCTTTCGCGACAGTCGGCCAGGCTCAGGGGAGATTCAAGCTCAATCCTAGTTGAAAATACATCACGGATGCCTTGGAAGAGTATAGAGAGAACTGATCCATTTAGCTCACGGAGCCATTTATTTTGGATGTGCGTTTTTCCATCCTGAGCTCGGTTCGCCGGCTGCTTGTCAAAATGGAGCCAAGCGATCGCAACAGCAGCTACCCACCAGCCATACGCCAGAAAATTTCCGATGTGCGCAACGATGGCCTGGCCGTCCGTAATAAACCCAATTCGTCCTTTGTATGCGTATGGGTGCTGAAAAACGCCGATAGCGACGTCGGGTTGAACGGATGCCTTTGCTTCCAACCACCTGAGATGAACCAGAAGACTGCAAAGGATGCCGCACCGAATATAGAGCAATATTCGGAGAAGCAGTATCCTTGTGCCACGCCATGACTGCACGAGAGTACTCCCTTTTCACAAAAGACAGGCACCTCAAGGCATCGCCAATATTCGCGCTCAGCACCCGAGCCATAGACATTTTCGTTTCAGAGTCACTAATCTTCTAACAGATGTGGCGGAATTGGACCACACCATCGTATTCCACGAATCGCAATTTTCTGAATTGATCGAATAACCTGCCAATGTCCGGCGAGGGCGCTGAGCTGCCCCAGCATCCCTGACAACCTTCCAGCCGTGGAAATGTCTGCTTCGGAGCACATGGCCAATGTCCCGAAATGACGGGGATGGGCGCTTAGCCGTTACAGGCTGCTGCCGACGGATGGCCAGTCTGAGATTTCTTTTGCCACACCCTAAGCCCCCTCCAACGCCCTTATCGCAATCGCCACGGCGGAGGTTCGCGTTTCTACCCCCAGCTTCGGGTACATCTGCTCCAGATGCTTGTTCACCGTGCGGTAGCTCACGTTCAATATCTGCGCGATGTCGCGGTTGGATTTGCCGCGCGCCAGCCATAGCAGCACCTCCGTTTCGCGCCGTGTTAGCGGCACGCGGGCTTGCAGCCGCTCCACATCATGGTCTGTGTCTTGTTCCACAATGCGGAGCAGAAATTCATCCTCCGCCATCTGGCCGATCAGCGCGAATTCCACCCGCCGCGCGGGCGCATCGGGCGCTGGCAAAGCGGTTGTAAAATTTCCTTGCGTATCCTGCGGCTTTGCCAACCGCGCCGCTAGCCATTCGCGCATCTCGGGCGGCAGCTCCGCCCCCGGCGCAATATGCCCAAGCAGCTTTGCCGCCTGGTGGGTGGACCAGCGCAAGCGGCCTTTGGCGTCGGCGGCGAGCAGAAACCGGCCCGAGGCATCCATGGCACGCTGGGCGCTGCGGGTGAGCTGGGCATTCGCCAGATGCACGCGGATGCGCGCGATCAGCTCGCCCGGCACCACCGGTTTGGTCACGTAATCCACCCCGCCCGCCTGTAACCCCGCCACCACGCTGTCGCTGTCGGTAAGCCCGGTCATGAAGATCACCGGCACCAGCGCCAAACCGGGCTTGCGCTTCAACCGGCGGCAAGTCTCGAACCCGTCAATCCCCGGCATCAGCGCGTCCAGCAAAATCACATCCGGCGTCACCTGTTCCAGCAGCACCAGCGCCATCTCGCCCTGCAATGCCACCAGCACGTTGAACCCGGCGGGCTCCAGCGCGTCTATCAGCAGCCGCAGCATGGTCGGCTCGTCGTCGACGATCAGAATGGTCGGGCGTGGTTCAGGCGGCATCACGGTCCAGCTCCTCCAGCGCGGCGAGGAATTCCGGCAGCCGCAGCCCGGCGGCCAACGCTGCCAGCGGTGCCAGCACTGCCCTGGTCTCCGGCGCTTCCGCCGCCAGCCGTTCCAGGCTCTCCTCCAGCCCACGGATAAACCCGATCTGCGCCAGATAGCGGAGTTGAGCGAGATGCGGCCGCAACGCGGCCTCGGCGGTGGCGGGCAACTCCGGTGGCGTTGGGGTTGGCGAGGGCAATTCATCCTCGATCCAGTCGATTTTCAGCAACCGCCCGATGGTGTGAAGCAGCTTGCCGAGATGTAGCGGCTTGGGCAGCACGGCATCGTAAACGCCGTCCTGTGCGCCGCGCAGCACTGGCGCGTGGGCGGTTAGCATAATCACCGGCGTGGCGGCGTGGCGCGTATCCTGGCGCAGCCGTCTCGCCAGCCCCAGCCCATCCAGTTCCGGTACTTCATTCTGTGGCATCGAAAAATCCAGCAGGAACAAATCCGCCGCGCAATCCGCCGCCATGCGCAGGCAGGAAGGGCCATCCGGCGCGGTGAGCAATGTAAAGCCCAGAGGTGTCAGCGCGTCCTGCAACAAGCTGCGATGCACGGCGTTGTCCTCCGCCGCGAGGATGGTGCGCCGGGCGCCCCGGTAGCCGGTGATGCGCCCTGGTGCCGGGGCGGGAATAAAGCCCGGCTTGGCGCGGGAGATAAGCAACTGCACCTTGAAGCGGCTGCCTTCGCCTTCCGCGCTTTCCACCGAAATGCGTCCACCGAGAATTTCCACCAGCAGCTTGGTGATGGTGAGCCCGAGCCCGATGCCCGGCACCGCACTCGCTTCCTTCGGCACCGCGCGCTCAAAAGGTTCAAAAATGCGGGTAAGATTTTCCGGCGCAATGCCAGGGCCGGTATCGGCCACCTCGAATTCCATCACCTCGCCCGGAATGCGCAAACTGAGTTTTATGCCGCCGCGTATGGTGAATTTCAGCGCGTTGGAGAGCAGGTTGATGAGGATCTGCCGCAGGCGGATTTCGTCGATGAACACCATCGCGGGCAGGCCTGCAGGGGCTTCAAACGCGAAGCTCAGCCCCTTTGCCGAGGCCTGCAAGCGAAACATGCCGGTGATCTGCGTCAGAAAATCCGGAAAATCCACTTCCCGCCGCTCGATCTCGATGCGCCCGGCCTCGATTTTGGAAATATCCATCAGCCCTTCGATAAGCCCGTGCAGATGTTCGCCGGATCGGCGGATAATGCGAATCGCCTCACGCCGGCGGGGCGGGATGGTTTCGTCGTTTTCCAGCAATTGCGCATAGCCCAGCACGGCGTTCAGCGGCGTGCGCAGCTCATGGCTCACCCCCACAACAAACCGGGTTTTGGCGATATTGGCGGCCTCCGCCACCTCCCGCGCGCGGGCCAGCTTGGCGTCGGTTTTGCGGTGGGCGTCGATCTCGGCCAGCAGCAATTGCGTCTGCCGGCGAGATTCGTCCTCCGCCGCCAGCGAGGATTCCCGCGCCAGCACCTGCAACCAGACGAAGATACCCGCCACCGCCAGAATGCAGACAAATACGCGCCAGAACGCCGCAGCGATGAACCCCGCCAACATGGCGTGCTGGTTGGCGGCCTGCCAGTAGAAAGCCGCGAAGATAAGCCCCAGCACCAGCGTGGTGAGGCTGAATATGCCAAGAAAGCGCAACAGCACCGGGTCCATTCGCCCGCGAAGCCCGTTGGGCAGCCAGGCCCGGAGAAACTGGTTAAATTGCGCGCCATAGCGGGCCTCGGGCTTGCAGGCGTCCCGGCAGCGGGAATCCAGCGTGCAGCAGAGCGAGCAAATGGGTGCCGCATAGGCCGGGCAATAAGCCATGTCCTGTGGCTCAAACCCGTTATCGCAGACCGTGCAAACCAGGCGCGTGCGCCCGGCCCAGGCGCGGCGGGGGCGGCGGGCCAGGTAAAACCGCCCGCGTGTGGCGGCGGCAATGGCGGGCACGGCGATAAAGGCGGTGGCGAGCGCGATGAACGGCGCGAAAGCATGGGCGTAGCGCCCGAGCAGCCCGGCCACGCAAAGCGCCCCGGCCAGGGTTGCCAGCAGCATTGCCCCGGTGCCGACAGGGTTGATGTCGTAGAGATGCGCGCGTTTGAACTCGATGATGCGCGGGCCGAGACGCAAGCCCTTCACCAGCACAAGGTCCGCGCAGATGGCTCCCACCCAGGCGCAGGCCAGCACGGAATAAAACGCCAGAATGGGGGCGATGGAGCGGTAGATGTCCAGCTCCATCAGCAGCAGGCCGATGGTGGCGTTGAACACCAGCCAGACCACCCGGCCGGGATGCCGGTGGGTAAGGCGGGAGAAGAAATTAGACCAGGCGATGGAGCCGGCATAGGCGTTGGTGACGTTGATCTTGCTTTGCGCCACGGCCACCAGCATGGCGGCGGCGAGCAAGGCGGCGTGCGGCGGCAAGGCCAGGCCATAGGCCGCCTGGTAGAGCATGATTGGTTGCGCCGCCTGCTCCGGCCCGAAACCGAGGCCAAGGGTGAGCACACCAAGCACTGAGCCCATCAGCATTTTCACAATGCCCGGCACCACCCAGCCCGGCCCGGCCGCCAGCAGCGAGACCCACCAGCGCCAGCGCGCCTTGGGATCTGGCTGCGGCAGAAAGCGCAAATAATCCGCTTGCTCGCCAATTTGCGCGACCAGCGAGACGATGACCGACGCACAGGCCCCGAAGGGCAGCAACGCGAAGCCCCCACCCCAGGCAAAGCCGTGAAATCCAGCCCAGCGATGCAGCAGCCCCGGATGCACCACCAGAAACAGGATGGGCAGAAAGTTCAGCACCAGCCATACTGGCTGGCTCCAGACCTGAAAGCGCGAGATGAATTTTATGCCGTAAGCCGCCAGCGGAATGATGCCCAACGTAGAGAGCACATAGCCGAGGCGCAGCGGAATGCCGAACACCTGACTTAGCATATTGGCGAAGATGGAGGCTTCAAGTGCAAAGAAAATAAAGGTGAAAGATGCGTAGATGAGCGAGGTGATGGTGGAGCCGATATAACCAAACCCGGCGGCGCGGGTGAGCAGGTCGATATCCACCCCGTATTTCGCCGCTACATAGGCGATGGGCCCGGCGGTAAGCGCGATAAGCAGCCCGACGCAGAGAATGGCCGCTACCGCGTTTACCGCCCCGTATTGCAGCGTGATGGTGGCACCGATGGCTTCCAGCACCAAAAACGAGGTGGCACCGAAAGCGGTGTTGGCGACAGCCTTGCCCGAAAACTTCCGCGCTGCCTTGGCGGTGAAGCGCAGAGCGTAATCCTCCATCGTCTCATCCGCGACGAACTGATTATAGCTGCGCCGGATTGGGGTTATTCGCTGGGGAAACGCCATTTCACCTCAAAAACACTTGTTGAGCAGAGACTAGCCGGGAAACAACGCAAACGAATACGCACTCTGCCGTATTCCGGAGATGGAGCGAATTTTCGAGGCTGCGCGGATATCTATCCTCCTCCCCAAGCCAAATGGAGTGTCCGCACTGTGACCGAGACGCTGATTAAAGTCGATCTTAATGGATCGCCCCTCACGAACGACATGGTTCATAACCGCTGGCATCCGGATATTCCGATGGTGGCCAAGGTGAAGCCGGGGGATGATTTTATCCTGGAATGCTATGACTGGACCGGCGGCTTCATCAAAAACAACGACAGCGCAGACGATGTGCGGGATGTGGACCTGACCACTGTGCATTACCTCTCCGGCCCCATAGAGGTTGAAGGGGCGGAGCCCGGCGACCTGCTGGTGGTGGATTTCCTGGATATCGGCGTGCTGCCGGGCAATGAATGGGGATTTAACGGGTTTTTCTCAAAGCAGAATGGCGGCGGGTTTCTGACCGATTATTTTCCCCAGGCGCAGAAATCCATTTGGGATATTAAAGGCATGTTCACCTCCTCCCGGCATATTCCGGGGGTGAATTTCGCCGGGCTCATCCATCCCGGACTGATCGGCTGCCTGCCGGACGCACCCATGCTGGAGATGTGGAATAAGCGCGAAAAGGCGTTGATCGCCACCAACCCCACCCGCGTGCCGGGGCTGGCCAACCCGCCATATGCTCCCACCGCGCATATGGGGCGCATGACCGGCGAAGCGCGCGATGAAGCCGCCGCCACGGGTGCCCGCACCGTGCCGCCGCGCGAACATGGCGGCAATTGCGACATTAAAGACCTCTCCCGTGGCGCCCGGGTGTATTTCCCGGTTTATGTGAAGGGTGCGGGCTTGTCCGTCGGCGATCTGCATTTCAGCCAGGGCGACGGCGAGATCACCTTCTGCGGTGCCATTGAGATGCCGGGCTTTATCCATCTCGGCATCCATTCTTTGATTAAAGGCGGCATGGCGAAATACGGAATTAAAAACCCGATCTTCAAACCCTCCCCGATCAAGCCGAATTACCAGGATTACCTGATCTTCGAAGGCATCTCGGTGGATGACAGTGGTACGCAGCATTATCTGGACATGTTCACCGCGTACCAGCAGGCTTGCCTGAACGCGATCAATTACCTGAAGAAATTCGGCTATTCCGGCGCACAGGCTTATTCGATTTTGGGCACCGCACCTGTGCAGGGGCATATTTCGGGCATTGTGGATGTGCCGAATGCTTGCGCGACGCTTTATCTGCCGACCGAGATTTTTGAATTCGACATCAACCCCACAGCCGCCGGGCCGGTGCAGATGATTAAAGGCGGGGTGGATATGCCACTCTCGCCGGACAAATAAGATGCCGGTTTATGATTACATGTGCTCTGCCTGCGGGCCGTTCACGGCACTCATGCCGATGGCATCCTATGAAGATGATCTGGGCTGCCCGGAATGCGGTGCGCCAGCACCCCGCGCGCTGCTGAGCGTCCCGCATTTTGCGCTGATGAGCAGCACCAAACGCAAGGCCCATGCGGTGAATGAGACCAACGCCCATGCACCAGACAGCACGCGCAAAAGCGGGCGGCACCCGCCAGGCTGCGGGTGCTGCGGTAAAGCGGGTGCGAAGCTGAAGGCGGATGCGCCCGCGCCGATGAAGGGGTTCCCCGGTAGTAGGCCTTGGATGATCAGCCATTAGCTTCGTGAAAATTTTTTTGTGGCTTTTTTTAAAAAGCCGCACCAAAAACTTTTATAATTGCATACTTGGCTAACTGATCCAAAAGCGCGGTTAAGGCCTTTGATCCCCGCAAATCATTTCCATAACGTGAAGATAAAAGCTATACAGCCCCAATGTTTAAGCTTGGGCACTTTGTGGATGGCGTTTGGAGCCAATACTCTCACCCCGCGATTTTCAGCGTCGAGCGCAATCAAACCAACGAGTCGAAGCTGCTTGCGACTGCTCCCCGCAGCGATCCCGCTATATTTCGGGCGCTGGTGAACGGGCTAAATCCCCATTTGTTTCTACTTTATGTCCTTCATACACCTCGAGGCGAAGGGAAAGCCGGACGATATCAGAGTAACAGTATCGACCATGCTGATTTCGCTAATTTTCTTTCTTGCTTTGAAGATTTTTTTCAATCTGACTCTCGTTTTGATCTCTGGGCCCATTCGCCGGCTGATCGAGCAACGATTGTCTGGGATCGCCATGATCTGATTCATGTCTATGGCATCGTCGAACATGCTGTCACAGCGCTGCGCGGGTTAGGATTCCAGCAAGGCTGCCCAATAATCAATTTCGTCCATCAGCATTACTACCATCATGAAAACGACGAACGCGCTGCGCAATTGTTAACTGCATTTGATTGGAACTGGTCACCACTCCGCTCTGAAGACGAACAGTAAGTCGGCAATCTCCAACTGCACAAACCCGGCCACTCGTCATTGTGAGCCCGCATCGCGGGCGCGCCAATCCACCGCCTCTCACTCCACAATCACCCCACCGCAAAACTCCAAACGCAAACCCAATTCATATCATACAGCTGTCAATCAATTTTCTTCTAAAATCATAACAAATTGATGGCGCGAACCTACAAACCCGTACCACCCAAAAAACACGTATCTTTTAAATTCAATATCTAACAAATCGTTAGTATGTTCCACGTGGAACATAGGTCACCCGCCTTATGTTCCACGTGGAACATTTTTGGCTAATCCGCCGCGGTTTTAGCCTCCGCCCCGTTTGGAATCCCCTCAATCGGGCACTCCTCCGTACCCAAAGTGCTGCGAGTCAGCGCTTCCACTTTCGCGCGGGTGGCTTCCGGGTCGTTCACCCATTCGCGGTAGAAATCAAACGGGCAAACCGCCATCCCCGGCTGATTCTCACGGGAATTCAGCATGCCGGTATAACCCCGGTGCAACAGCTTGAACAAATGATTTTGCGATTGCAGATTCTTCCGCGCATCGCGGATAAGGAATTTCGAAAGTGCGGCGTATTGAATGCCGTAATCCTCCTCCCCGCATTCGCCCAAGGTGCGGCCATCGAACCCGATGATCGCGGAATGGCCGAAATAGGAGTACACGCCATCAAACCCTGTGGCATTGGCAACGGCGACGTAGCAATTATTCGCCCAGGCCATGGTTTTGGCCATCAGCACCTGCTGTTCCTTGGCGGGATACATATAGCCCTGGCAACGGATAATCAGCTCCGCGCCTTTCATCGCGCAATCCCGCCAGATTTCGGGGTAGTTACCGTCGTCGCAGATAATCAGGCTGATCTTCATGCCCTTCGGGCCTTCGGAAACATAGGTGCACCCGCCAGGGTACCACCCCTCCACCGGCACCCAGGGCATGATCTTGCGGTATTTCTGCACGATCTCGCCTTTGTCGTTGATCAGCACCAGGGTATTGTAAGGCACCTTATTCGGGTGGTCCTCATGCCGTTCGCCGGTTAAGGAAAATACCCCCCAGACTTTTGATTCTCTGCAGGCCGCCGCGAAGATTTCAGTTTCCTCGCCCGGCACGGTGGCGGCGGTTTCCATCATTTCGCCAGGGTCGTACATGATCCCTTGTGTGGAATATTCAGGAAACACCACAAGGTCCATGCCCGGCAGGCCGAGTTTCATGCCAGGGATCATCGCGGCGATCTTCTTGGCGTTTTCGATCACTTCGGCTTTCGTATGCAACCGCGGCATCTTGTAATTCACCACCGCCACGCCGACAGTATCCACACTGCTGGAAATATCTCCATGCAACATCTTTTATCCCTTTCAAGAAAAAAGCCGGACCCAAAGGCCCGGCTGCAAGGATTAGTGGTTAAGGTCTGCTGGCGTGCCGTAAGAGAGCACGGGTTCTGCATGGGGTTTTTTACACTCGTCGTGGCAGGCGGAATCGAGCGAGCAGCAGAGCGAACAGATATTGCCCTTGTGGAAGGGGCAGCCTGTCATGTCCAAGGCTTCATACTCATAGCCGCAGGAAACGCAGCTTAGCGTGTCGTGCGTGATACCGGCATGATAGCCTGCCTCGCGGGCGATATAGTATTTGCCCTTGGTGGCAATGGCGATGATAGGCGAGGCGATGAAGGAAATGCCCAGCGCGATGAAAGCTGAGTAGGCGGCTGCGTATTCGCCAAACACGTGGAAGAAGGCGAGCACGGAGATGAACGAGGCGATGACCATCGCGCCGAAGCCGACCGGATTGAAATTATAGAGATGCGCCCGTTTGAATTCGATATAAGACGGGCTGAGTTTCAAGATCGGCTTGTTGATGACGAGGTCGGCCGTGACCGCGCCGATCCATGCCACCGCGACGTTAGAATAGAAGCCCAAAATGTGCCCCAGGACGGAGAACATATTGAGTTCCATCATGGTGAGCGAGATGCCGACATTGAAAAAGATGTAGACAACACGGCCAGGATGCACATGCAGCAGGCGTGAGAAGAAGTTAGACCAGGAGAGCGAGCCGGAATAGGCGTTGGTGACGTTGATCTTGATCTGCGAGAGGATGACGAAGAAGGTAGCGATGGTGATGGCGGTGAAGCCGGCGCCAAAGATGTAGGTAAAGCCGGTATGGTACATCTGGATGGGCTCATTTGCCTCAGCCAGTTTGGTGCCGTGCGAGACCGCGACGGAAGCGAAGAAGGAGCCCATGAGCTGTTTGGCAGCCCCTAGAATGACCCAGCCAGGGCCAGCACCCAGAACAGCCAGCCACCAGCCGAAGGAAGATTTCTTGGTTTTATCTGGCATGAAACGCAGATAATCCGCCTGTTCGCCGATTTGTGCGATGAGGGAAAGGGCGATGCCGGCGGCGGAACCGAACAACAGCGGGTTGAAGGCGGTGCCGCTGGGGGAGGAGCCGGCGAAGTTGGTCCAGTTCGAGATGGCGTGCGGGTCTCCCACCAGTACCGCGACGGGCGGGGAGAACAGCAGCAGAAGCCAAAGCGGCTGTGTCCAGGCTTGAAGTTTTGAAAGCAATGTCATCCCGAAGGTAACGAGCGGGATGATCATGAGCGAGCCAATGGCGTAGCCTATGGGCAGCGGAATGCCGAAATAGAGATTGAACGCCTGCGCCATGATCGAGCCTTCAAGTGCAAAGAAAATGAAGGTAAACGAGGCGTAGATGACCGAGGTGATGGTGGAGCCGAGATAGCCGAAGCCAGCCCCGCGGGTGAGCAAATCGACATCTACATTATACTTCGCACAGTAATAGGCGATGGG
>JAGWIE010000319.1 GCA_028866445.1 Rhodospirillales bacterium
GCGTTTCCTCAAAGCCTCGGAGATGGCGCACAGGCGCTCCTCCGTCAATTGTCGTACTGAATCAGCGCCTCGAACGGCACGTCCAGCTTGTCCCGCCCGTGCAGGAATGTCAGCTCGATCATCGCGGCGGCGGCCACAACCTCCGCCCCGGCGCTTCGCAGCAGCTTAATGCCAGCCGCCATGGTGCCGCCTGTGGCCAGCAGGTCGTCCACCACAACCACGCGCGCCCCCGGCTCAACTGCATCGGCTTGAATTTCCACGCGGTCCGTGCCGTATTCCAGCGCATAATCCAGCCCCACAGTGGCACCGGGCAGCTTGCCGGGCTTGCGGATCATCACGAAGCCGCAGCCAAGTTTCAACGCCAGCGGTGCTGCCAGCAGAAATCCCCGGCTTTCAACGCCAGCCAGTACGGTGGGGTGATAGGCCCGCACCCGATTGGCCAGGCGGCCCATCGCCACCTGCCAGGCATCCGCGTGCCGCAGCAGCGTTGAAATATCGTAGAAAAGGATTCCCGGCTTGGGGAAATCCGGAATGCCGCGGATATGATCTTTAAGGTCCATGATGGCGCTTCTATAAACGACCCTGGCCGTGGGGCAAATTACCTATCTTCGGGCACCTGGCCCCAGGCGGCGGCGGTCTCATCATCGGCCTCGCGGGCTTCCACCCAGTGCGTGGCGCCATCAGCCATGTCCTCGGCCTTCCAGAAGGGTGCGCGGGTTTTTAATTGGTCAATTAAATAAGCGGTGGCGGCCAGGGCGTCGCCCCGGTGCGCGCTGGCGGCGGCGGCGAACACGATGTTCTGCCCCGGCTCCAGCCGCCCTACACGATGGATGATGATGCAGCCGGTCAGCTCCCAGCGGGTTTGCGCCTCATCGGCCAGCCGCTCCAACGCCTTTTCCGTCATGCCGGGATAGTGTTCCAGCCGCAGGGCTTTAAGCCCGCCGCCTGCCACTTGGCGCACAATGCCGGTGAAGCTGGCCACACCGCCCGTGCCCTCTCCACCCAAGCGCGCCAGCAGCGCGCCTGCGTCAAAATCCTCCTCCTGCACCGCCACCAGCCGCATCGCCCTCAGCCTCCCGTCACGGGCGGGAAAAAGCCGATTTCCTTCGGGCGGCCCAAAGGCGCGTCCAGGGGCTGGAACTCCTGGTCAATCGCGCAGCGCACGGGTTTTTCATCCGAGAACGCGGCCGCATAGCCGGGCCCAAGGGTTCGCAGCCAGTTAATGAGCGCGCGGGGTGTGTCCACCTCTTCCGGCAGCTCCAGCTCCTCGCTGCTTTTGCCGATCCGTTCGCGCAACCAGGCAAAATAGAGAACACGCATCACGGCGGCCTTACGGTGTATGGCCAGGCACGGGTGGCGGTGTCTGCGCCACGCCGTTTTGCATGTTGTAAAGGTCACCGCCGGCGGAAATGCCTTCGGCGCCGTTAATCTGCCCGTTCTGGCCAGGCGGGTAGGGTGAGGGAAGCGAGGGCGTATAGCCTTGCCCCAGCGGCAGATTGGCGTTTTTCGCCACCTGGCTCAGCGTCGGGAAAGGCTGTTCAGCCCCTGGCCACACATTGCCCGCCTGGGTTTGCAGCGGGCTTATGGGCGGGGTTTTGCCCAGGGCAAGCTGGGCGGTTTCGCTGCCTGCGGGCGGCGCATTGGGGTTGCCGAAAGGCCAGCTGGCTTGTTCCAGAAAATTGCCACCGCCCGCGCAACCGGAAAGGCAGAGAGCGACCAAGAGGGCGAGGGGGGTGCGCAAAAACTCTGCTCCTTCAGCGATTGCCAAGCGTGTTTAACCGCCCGCCTTGTTTAACCCAAGTGCAGGGATCAGGAAATCCACGATATCCCGCGGGTTATTCAGTGGCAGCACCGGCACCGGACAATCCGGCAGCGCCGCATCCGCCGCCACAGCCAGCAAATCGTCATCCGGCCAGGGGGCGGGCTTGCCCAGCGCTGGGCGATACACGCCCAGCCGGGGCAGAGGTTCGGCTTTGAAGCCTTCCACCAGCACGAGGTCCACCGGGTCCAGCCGTGGCAGCAATGCCGCAAGCGGGGTTTGGGTGCGGCTGAACAGCGCAAAACCCTCCTGGGTGGTGAGGATCACTTCCTGCGCCCCGGCCTCGGCATGAACAAAACT
>JAGWIE010000023.1 GCA_028866445.1 Rhodospirillales bacterium
CTTCAGCTTCTGACAGCGCAGTTAAAGTATCAGTCGCCAAGTTCACCGGCTGACCCTACGCAAATGGCGCAGGAATTCGCGGCCATCTCAACAGTTCAAGGCATCAACCAGCTCAACACTCAGCTCAGCTCCATCACCGCCGCCAGCGGTGCCTCGCAAATCGCACAGGCATCTTCACTTGTCGGCCGGCAGGTAGCGGTAAGCGGCAACGATATTATTGCTAATTCATCTGGCAAAGCCGATGGCGCATTCAGCCTCCCCAGTGCAACCGCCAGCACCAATATAACCATCCTAAACCCCAATGGCAGCGTCGCCACCACGCTTAACCTCGGCGCGCTTTCTGCCGGAGCGCAAAGCTTCAGCTGGAGCGGTGGTACCGCAGGTACAACGTACAGCTACGATATTTCCGCGACTGACGCCAAAGGCAATGCCGTCTCACCCACGCCATACACAGTGTACGACGTGCAGGGTGTCAACCTTTCCAGCTCATCGCCCACGCTTAACGTGGCCGGTTCAGCAACCCCGCTGCCTGTATCCTCAGTGCAAACTGTTCTCGGAGCTTCCTCATGACATTGCAAACCGCATTATCCGGCCTGCTTGGCGCACAAACGGGCCTTAATACCGTTTCCAACAATCTCGCCAATGCCAACACCACCGCATATAAAAGCCAGACGGCGCTGTTTCAGGATGTGTTTCCCGCCAACGCAACCAACACGCCTGGCATCGGCACCGCTACTGAGGGTATTTCAACCGATTTGACTCAAGGCAACCTAACCGCCACTGGTAATTCGCTTGACGCAGCCATTCAGGGCAATGGATATTTCGTTGTCTCCAATAATGGTACCCAGCAATATACGCGGGACGGTGCATTCCAGCTCAGCACCACGGGGCAGATGGAAACCTTAAACGGTGCATCGTTGCTTGGCTACACAACAACAAACGGAATCGTCGGCAGCACGCTGGGGCCTATCACCATCAACACCGGTGCAGTTCCGGCCAATGCCAGTGCAAATATCGGCGCCACGTTGAACCTTAATTCCGGCGATGCCCAAATTCCTTCCACCACCACATTCAATCCGGCGAACCCGGCAAGCTATAGCGAAAGCACATCGGTTGTAACATACGATTCTCTCGGCAACGCCAACCGCGCGCAGCTTTATCTGGTACAAAACCAGCCTGCCACAGCAGGGGCTACGCCAAGCTGGACTGTCTACGCACAGCCAGAGCTTGCCAATGGTAGCGCCGTTGGTACACCGCAAAATCTTACCACGCTAAGTTTCTCTAGCTCTGGTGCGCTCACCTCCGGCAGCCCCGCTACGCTTGCGGTTAATTGGGGCAATGGTGCCGCGGCATCCAATATCGCATTCAACTTCGCGGGTACAACACTTTCAGCACAAAATTTTGCCGTGGCGGGCGTCACTAACGATGGTTATCCACCTGGAAGTTATACCGGTAGCACAATCAGTTCTGATGGCTCGATTAAAGCCACATATTCCAACGGGAACACGGTTGCGGCAGGCAAAATCGCACTGGCCAATTTCATCAATCCTGAAGGCCTAACACCTGCTTCCGGAAATCTGTTTGCCGCCAGCAACACATCCGGTCAGGCCGTTGTTAACACACCAGGCAGCGGGCTTGCTGGCACGCTTTCAGGCGGAGACCTTGAATCCTCAAACGCATCTACCTCTTCCTTGCTTGTATCGCTCATCCAGTATCAACAGGCTTACCAAGCCAATACTTCCGTTATTCAAACTGAACAGCAAGACGGCCAACGTCTTGTGCAGATTTAATACGAAAGCAGGAAATGAACTCCGATTCTCTTTACACCGGCATGGCCGGGTTGCAGGCCATCTCAGCACAGATGCAAGCTGTGACAAGCAACCTCGCCAACGCACAAACGCCTGGCTACGAAGCCGTGCAGGCGGTGACAGATGCGCAGCTTTACCGAGGCACCAACGCGCCAGTGGGTGCTGATGCCGCGCTGGAAACGCTGGGCCCAGATTTAAAACCGGGACCGTTGAAAGAAACCGGGGACCCGATGAATGTTGGCATTGGTGGAAACGCCTGGCTGCAGGTGCAAACCGCCAGTGGCACTGCGCTTACGCGCAATGGTTCGCTTAGCGTTTCTTCCGCTGGCCTACTGACCGATTCCGCTGGCGACCCAATTTTGAATACCAACGGCACGCCGATCAGCCTGCCCGCGCTCGCTAAACTTCAAATTGGCTCGGATGGTACAATTTCCGGCGTACTCGCATCGGATACCAATGGCGGTGCGCGCAGCTTCGGACAAATTTCCCTGGTGGCAACGCCGCCTGGAACACTCAGCTCACTCGGCGGTTCTTTGTATCAGGCACCCGTCGGCACATCTTTCATGCAGGCCAGCAATGGATCGCTGCATCAGGGCTACCTGAACGACAGCAATGTTAATACCACATTGGCGATGATGCAGATGATCGATAGCAGCCGATCCTACCAAATGCAAACGGATATGATGAAAAACCAAGGAAGTGCCTCGCAGGATTTAAATACTCTGCTGGCCCAGGGTTAACACTGCCGGAAAACGGAGCAGAAAAATGAACCATGCATTGGACACCATCGCCACCGGCCTCGCCGCCAGTCAGACCATGATGGACACAATCGCCGATAATCTCTCAAACGTGAATACCACCGGCTTCAAGTCCGAAACGCCGGAGTTTCAAACGCTGCTGTACCAGGATGGCATTCAACCTGGTGCCAACTCTTCCGGGCAAACGGTCTATCCTTCGGGGCTGGAAGTTGGCACCGGCGTCAGGGTTGCCTCCATAAAGGATACGTTAACCCAGGGAACGCTCACCAGCACGGGCAACCCGCTTGATATGGCTATTAACGGTTCCGGGTATTTCCAGGTGTTGATGCCAAATGGCCAAACCACATACACGCGAGATGGTGCCTTCCAGCTCAACTCCAGTGGCCAGCTTGTCACCTCTTCCGGCTATCAGGTGTTGCCAAATATCACTGTGCCCAGCAACGCCACCTCGGTTACCATCGGCACGGATGGTACGGTTTCCGTCACCCTTCCAGGCTCGGCCACGGCATCGCAGGTGGGCCAGGTTCAGCTTGCCAGCTTCGTCAATCCGCAAGGCCTGCAGCCTTTGGGTGGAAATCTATACGCCTCTACAACATCATCTGGCACCGCCGTCACCGGCGCGCCGCAGAGCAACGGATTGGGCTCAGTCAATCAATCATATCTCGAATCGTCCAATGTCGATGTCGTTCAATCCATGGTCAACATGATCTCGGCTGAACGCGCCTATCAGCTTGGCACGCAGGCTGCCAGCGCCATCGACAATCAACTCAATTATCTGGCCCAGGCCGCCGCCGGCGCATGAAAAAGCTGCTGCCGTTCCTGTTGCTCGCTGGCTGCCAGACCATTGCGGCACCTCCGCCTGCATTGGTTAAACCCGCCGCATTTCCAGTGGCGGTGGAAATCCCGGCGGCATCGCAGGATGGTTCGGTGTTTCCTGCCTCCACCACTGGCTCGCTCTACGCGCCACGGCGGGATTGGCGGTTGGGAGATCTTGTCACCATCAACATCGTTACCAGCAGTGCCGCCAGCAACACGGATGACGCGGCGTTAAAACGTGTTGGCGTCATCAACGATTCCATGACCAGCTTCATGGGCGTGCCGATGAGCTTCGGCAACATTAATGGCGGCAGCCTTTCCCCCACCATCGGCGCAACATCGGATCAAGAATACACCGGCACAGGGGCTGCCACCGCCGCCAACAATATTTCCGGCCAGGTGGAAGCCGTTGTCACCGGGGTGGACGCCAACGGTATTTTAACGCTTGAAGGCCGTACCAACGTCAACATCAATGGCAATGTCACCTCCATCGTGGTTACCGGCTATGCCAGCCCGGATGATATCGCCGCTAACACCACCATCAGCTCCAATCAGGTCGCGGATATGAACGTGCAATATGTCGGTGTCGGGCCAATCAATGGCGCGCACCAACTGCCCTGGCTGCAACGCGTGCTTAACAAAGTGGCGCCGTTCTAATGCGCAGGCGCGATTTCTGGTTGCTCTGCCTCAGCCTTACTTTGGGCATCACGTCCAAGGCGAGGGCGGACACCACCACCATCGGCGAGCTTGTTTCCGTGGCAGGCACGCCCAGCAACCAGCTTTACGGGTACGGCCTGGTGGTCGGTTTGCCCGGCACGGGCGACCAGACAACGCAGGTACCCTACACCCAGCAATCCATCCTCAACATGCTGCGTAACATGGGCGTCGCGCTACCTAATGTTTCCACCATGCAGCCCAACGATGTCGCGTCGGTGATGATAACAGCCGAGGTTCCCGCCTTCGCGCATTCTGGCCAGCATGTGGATGTTACCGTATCGGCGGTCGGCAATGCCAGCTCGCTCGCCGGTGGCGTGCTGCTGCCCACACCGTTGCGTGGCGGCAATGGTGTCATTTACGGCCAGGCGCAAGGGCCGTTGCTGGTCAGTGGTTTCGCCGCCAGCGCGGGCGGCACGTCCACCAGCGTCAACGTGCCCACGGTTGGCTCGCTGCCGGATGGTGCAATTCTGGCCAACACCATCCCCGCCAGCTTCAGCGTTAACGGCAGTTCTGCCTTGCTGCTTAACGACCCCAGCTATGAAACTGCTCAACAAATCTGCGATGTCATCAACGCTGCCTATGGTGGGGGTGCGGCCAGCGCCATCTCTCCAGGCGAAGTGGATGTAAACGCGCAAGGGCAGGACCCGATGCGCTTCATGTCCAATGTGCTATCCCTGCCGATCACGCCAAAAGACCAGTCGCCCACCATCATTGTGGATGCGCAAAGCGGCACCATCGTGATGAATGCGGGTGTCACTCTTGGCCCCGCTGTGGTCAGCCATGGCGACCTTACGGTAAATATCCAAACGCAAAATGCCGTTAGCCAGCCGGGGCCGTTCTCAAACGGCACCACCGTCGGCGTGCAGAACACTGTGGTCAACGCCGGGCAAGGCAAGGCGCAGGTTATCGACCTGCCACGCGCCGCCACCTTGCAGAATGTCGCAGCGGCGCTCAACGCCGTCGGCGCCACGCCGCAAGATCTCATCGCCATCATCCAGGCGTTGAAACAAGCCGGTGCCATCAACGGCAAAATCAAGGTGATCTGATGACCGTAACCCCAACCAATACCCCCACTGTCAAGCAGGAGATGCAAAAGCTCACCGGCGTTCTGTGGTATCAAATGCTATCCGGCCTCAACCAAACCGGCATGGAGGACAGCGCTTTGGGTGCGGGCGGCGGTGATTTCCAGAGCATGTTCCTGTGGAATCTTGCACAGAATGATTTCGGCAAATACGATTCCGGGCTCATTAACGCTGCCTTGCACCAAATCGGCGGTGCCACCGCGCCCGCGCCCGCGCCAACGGCTTCAACGCTCACCGCCATCATCGCCAAGGCAGCGCCCATCACCGCGCAGCCATTGCCCGCGCCCTCACCTAGTAATCCCCCTTCGCAAACCATGCTCGTTCAGGCCACAAACTTCGCCAAAGCTATCTGGCCGCAAATCACTGCGGCGGCTCAGGCTTTGGGTGTGCCCGCCGTTGCGGTGCTGGCGCAAACCGCTTTGGAAACCGGCTGGGGTACGTCTGCCCCTGGCAATAATCTCTTCGGCATCAAATCCGGCAGCGAAAACGGTACCACCCGCGCCACACATGAAATGGTGGATGGCGTGCTCACCCCGCAACTCGCCAGCTTCCGCGACTATCAAACCACCCAAGGTAGCGTGTCGGATTTCGTCAACCTTATCCAATCTTCCTTCCAAAGTGCGGCGGGGCAAAGCAGCGTCGCCGGGTTCGCACAGGCTTTGCAAGCCAGCGGCTACGCGACGGATGGTGATTACGCCGCCAAAATCGAACATATCGCGCAATCGCCAATCATGGCCCAGGTGCTTCAGGCTGTCGGTGCGTCTTCCATTTCCTCTAGCAACGGAGCTGCATTATGAGCGGCATTGCCAACGCCATGTCCACTGCCTTGTCCGGGTTGGAGCTCTTCCAAACCGGCATCGCCACCGTCTCCAACAATCTCGCCAACATCACCACCAACGGTTATTCGGCTGAAACGGTGAACGCCCAAACCCAGGCAGGTGCCACGGGTCAGCCGGGTGCCGGTGTACAACCCGCACAGGTTACGCGCGCGGCCTCCGGTTTTGCTGCGTCACAATTGCGCAACGCCAATGCAGCGGGTGCGGCGGCTTCATCGCAAGCCACGGCACTCACGGCGTTCTCAACCGCGCTCACTAATAACGGCAACATACAAACAGCGGTAAATCAGTTCTTTCAAGACATCAGCACGCTCGCCTCCAATCCCACCAGCACCGCGCAACGTCAAACAGTGCTTTCCGATGCGCAAACTATCATCGGTTCTTTCCAGAGTGCCGCTTCCAGCATCGGCGGCACGCTCTCCGGCGCGCAGGAAACACTTTCCACCAATGTTACCTCCGCCAACACGCTGCTTGGCCAACTCGCCACCATCAATGCCGGGCTGGCGCAGTCGCCCAACTCCCCTAGCCTGCTGGACCAGCAACAGGCAGCGCTGAATTCGCTTTCGCAATACCTGCCGGTTAACGCCATCCCCCAAGGCAATGGCAGCGTCATCATTGCCAGTGGCGGCACCGTGCTGCTGGACCAAAGCGGCGCGCAGGCGCTGGCCGTTGCCACAAATTCCAGCGGCGCGCTGCGCGTTGTGGCGGGCAATGATAAAACCCCGGTTACGCTTACCGAGGCTGATGGCTCCCTCGGTGCCGCACTTGGCAACATCACGGCGGGCAATCAGGCCACGCAATCCCTCGCTATGTTGGCTACAATCTTCGCAACCCAGGTGAACACCGGCCAGGCCCAGGGGCTGGACCAGAATGGTGCCACAGGCCAACCTCTCTTCTCTGTGCCTGCCCCCAGCGCCACGCCTGGCCCTGGCAATACTGGCAGTGCTGTCATCACCGCCAGCATCGCCAACCCCGCCGCCCTGCCGGCTGATGGCGGGCCGTTCACCCTCACCTATAACGGCACGGGCTGGAATGCGGCGGACCAGGCCACCGGCCAGAGCTACAGCGTAACGGGCACACCACCCAGCTTCGCGGGGTTGGCGCTGAATGTTTCCGGTGCGCCTGCCAATGGCGACAGCTTTGTGATCAACCCCGCGCCATCCGCCGCCACGGGCCTCGCCATCACCGCCACCTCCACCACGCAAATTGCGGCAGCGGACCCATATGTCGCTACGGCCGGCGTTCTGCAGGCTGATGGTTCGTTGCAAAACACCAATGCCGGTAGCATCTCCGCTGGGGCTGATACGGTCACCACCACCCCGGCCAGCGGTGCTGCTGTGGTTCCCGCCAGTTATTACGGGCAGAATCTACAAATCAACTTCACTTCCGCTACCAGTTACACCGTCAGCACCACCGCCAGCCCTGGCACGCCAATCGCCAGCGGTACGCTGGGAAGTAATGGTGGCAACATCGCCATCGCCTACCCCGCCGGTGCGGCTTCCGGACAATATTGGCAATTGCCAATTTCCGGCTCCCCATCGGCGGGGGACACACTAAACCTCTCCCCCGGTGGCAGTTCCAGCGGCAGCAACGCCCAGCGCCTTGCTTCCCTCTGGACCGCTCCTGCCACCACCACGGCGGGCACGCTGGAACAAAGCTTCGTTGGCCTGTCCACCGGGCTCGGCGCCAATGCCGCGGCCGCACAGCAGCTCGCCACCGCCACCGCCGCGCAGGTCTCCACAGCCACCAGCAATCTTTCCACCGTCGCGGGCGTTAACAGCGACCAGCAGGCCATCACCCTTACCAATTACGAGCAAGCCTATCAGGCGGCCGCGCAAGCCATCAGCACCGCCCATACCATGTTTGAATCCTTGCTCACGGCCATCTGAGGTTTTTAAATGAAGAAGATTATCATTGGCGCAATTGTCGCCCTTGTGCTTCTTGGGGGGGCAGGTGGCGCTTTCGTTTATCTGCACATGCACAAGCACCATCACGCGGGGCCGCCCAAACCGCCGCCGCCAATGCCGCTTTTATTCGCGGAGCTGGATGGGCTGGTGGTCAGCGTCCCGGCGGATTCCACCGGTCAGTCAGGCCAGTCTTATGTGCAGTTTTCCATAGAATTTGCCAGCACGAACCCAGCCGCGCTCACCAGCTTCAGCGCATTGCTGCCTATCATCAAAGCCAAAACCATCGACCTTTTGATGACCGAGAACGCCAAACAATTGATGGAGCCTTCCACCCATGCTGCCTTGGCTAAAAACTGCCTCGGCATCGTTAATCAGGTGCTAGACGTCAGCGCCGGCTTTACCCCGCCCAACCCCTTCTCGGCGGCTTACATCACCAACATTGTGGAACAGGATTAAACATTTTGGACACGGAAACAATTTCCGGTGCCGCTTCAACAATCGCCTCGCTTCTCATGATTCTTGGTCTGCTCACGGGTCTCGCCTTTTTGGCGCGGCGTTTGAAAGGCCGGATACCAGGTAGCAAAGCAAGCGGCAAAACGCCGGTTTCCATTCTTTCTTCCCGCCCGCTCGGCGGTCAGCACAGCCTCGTCATCGCGGAAGCTGATGGCCAGCGTTTGCTCCTCGGCGTCAGCCGTGGCGGTATCTCGCTCATCACCAGGCTCGATGCGCATGAATAAGAGGCTACGCACCGCGCTTTTCGCGCTGCCCATCGTCGTCCCGGCTTTTGCCTGGGCCGAACCCGCCGGGCTCACCCTTATCAACACAGTTGGCGGCGCTGGCGGCGGGTCCTATTCGCTCAACGTGCAAAGCCTGCTGGTCATCACGGCCCTCGCCTTTTTACCGGGGCTGATCCTGTTGATGACCTCCTTCACCCGCATCATCATCGTGCTCTCCATCATGCGCCAGGCAATGGGCCTGCAAACCACACCGCCCAACATGGTTCTGGCCGCGTTGGCTTTAGCACTTTCGGTATTCGTCATGCGCCCGGTCATTCAACAGGAGCAAACCCAGGCCATCCAGCCTTACCTCGCCGGTCAGCTCACTTTTTCCCAAGCCATCGCCGCCGCCGAACCCCCGGAACGCGATTTCATGCTGCGGCAAACCCGCAAGCAGCCCCTGCATCTTTTTGTTGACCTCTCCGGCGGCACATACGCGGACACGCAGCACATTCCCTTCACAGTTCTCGTGCCCGCCTTCGCCACCTCCGAGCTTGAAACCGCCTTCCAGATCGGCTTTCTCATCTACATTCCCTTTGTCCTCATCGACCTTGCGGTGGCCTCCATCCTCATGTCGCTCGGCATGATCATGGTCTCCCCAACCCTCATCTCCCTGCCTTTAAAATTGCTGATGTTCGTCTCCATCCATGGCTGGGTGCTGGTGCTTGGCACGCTCGCCAGTAGTTTCAAATAATGCCGTTTTATCTCACGCTCCTTCAGCACGCTTTCGCGGTTGAGCTGTCCGCCATTCTGCCCAGCGTGGGGGTGCTGCTCAGCATCGGTCTCATCACCTCCATTTTGCAGGCGATATTCCAGATCGAAGACGCCACCTTCGCGCTCTTGCCAAAAACCATGGCGATGATCGCGCTCGCCTTCACCGGCGGTTTCGGTGCGCTTGGCATCTTTTCAGCCCTGGCCAGAAACTTCATCACCAACGCGCCCGCTCTGGTGCATCAATCATGGTATTAGACGAACATAATCTCATGCTCTGGTTCGGCCGGTTTCTGTGGCCCTTCCTGCGCATCACCGGGCTGTTCCTCACCGCACCGTTTTACGGCTCCACGCTCATTCCCAACATGGTCAAAGCCCTGCTCGCGGCGGCATTGGCACTTTGCCTGGCCATGTGGCTGCCAAACCTGCCGCCTTACCCGGCCAACCCGTTCACCGCCATTTTCACGGGGTTTGTGCAAATCACCTATGGCGGCGTGCTGGGCATGGCCCTGCAAATTGTCGTTGCGGCCTTCTCAAGCGCAGGTGAAGTCATGGGTCAGGCCATGGGGCTTTCCTTTGCGCAGTTGCAGTTTCGTGAATCCCTCGGCTCCAGCGCGGTATTGTCAGACCTCATGCTCTGGGCCGGTCTGTTCGGCTTTATGGCGGCGGGTGGCCCGGTCTGGCTGTTCGCGGCGCTGGCGCGCTCCTTCGCGCATGGGGCAGGGGTGGCGCCTGTCTCCTCCTGGGCCGGGCTGGCCGGGCTAGGCGGCACTTTGTTTGCCGCCGCCATCGGCCTTGCCCTGCCGGTGCTGGCGGCCACCTTCTGCGTCAACCTCACCGTCGGCCTCACCACCGTATTCGCCCCCAGCATGAACCTGCTCTCTGTGGGCTTCCCGCTTCTCATTCTGGTGGGGCTGTGGGTGCTGGTCGCCAGCATCCCCGGCTTTGGCATCGCTGCCCAGCATCTCACCGGGCAATGCATGCAAGCCATCAGCACAATGCTGCCGCATGGCTGAGGAAAGCGCGGGCGAAAAAACCCATGCCCCAACCGAACGCCGCCTGGCCCAGGCGGCGGAGCGCGGCGATGTCGGGCGCTCGCAGGAACTGCCAAAGGCCGCGGCCATCGCCGCTTTCACCCTGCTGGGGCTGGGGGCTGCCGCGGGGCTTGGTATCCGCCTGCTCAATCTCTTCGCTGCGGCATTGGCACAGGCTGGCACCGCCCCGCTTGCCTCTGCCTCGGGCTGGGCAAATGCCAGTTTTATTGCTTTGTTTCCGCTTCTGGCCCTTTTGGCCGCCATTGCGCTGGCGGGCAGCCTCGTCTCTGGCGGGTGGGTGTTTGCGGTCGGCCAGCTCATGCCAGATTTCTCCAAGCTCCTGCCGCAATCCGGGCTGGGGCAGATATTCTCCGGCCATGGCTTCTCTGAGCACGGCAAATCCATCCTCAAATTCCT
>JAGWIE010000024.1 GCA_028866445.1 Rhodospirillales bacterium
GCTTTCCTCATCCGGGCAGGAAACGCGCACAATATCTACGCCTGCCTTCTCGGCCCGTAAAATTTGCGCGACAGTCGCCTCCACATCCGTGGTGAGCGTGTTGGTCATGGTCTGCACGGAAACCGGTGCATCGCCGCCCACTTTCACATTGCCAACGCTGATCTGCCGGGATTTGCGGCGGTCGATCTGCTGATATTCACGGTAATTCATGTGAGTTCCTTTACTGGGCGGCCCCGTTTACGGGGGCCAGATTGGATGGGGCGGCGGAAGCGGCATTGCTGCCAGCTTGAGGGGTAAGCTGGTAGCCGTGCAGCACCACCCCTGCGGCACCAAGCGGCTGGCCTGGCTGGCCATTGGTGGTAATAATGGTGCCTCCAGCGTTGCCGGTGGTCATAACCAATCCTGGTTCCTGCGGCACGGGCCAGCTATCGCCCGCGTGCAACACCTTGCTGAAGAGAATATTCCCGCTGGCATCTGAGACTTGAACCCAGGCATCCTGCGTAGCCGTAATTACCATGCCTGCTCCGGGAACAGGTGTTGAAGTTGGTGCAACAGGTTGCAGTGGGGCTGAGGCAACTGGTGGGCTGGGAGCGGCTGGGGCAATCGGAGTAGTCGGCGTGGGTGAAGTAACCGGGGCGGCGGGAGTAAGCGGGGCAGGTGTTGCCACTGCGGTACTGGTTGTGGGGCCTGCGGCAAGTTGCGTTGGTGCAGGCTTGGCCACGGCTGCTGGCGTTGCGGCATTGGGCGCGGGGTTAACGGTGGCGGGCGGCGTTACCTTTGGTGGAATCGCTAAAGGCTGTAGTTCCGCAGGCACCTGCGGCACAGACTGAGCTAGCCGGCGGGCCTGTTCGGTATGGTGGTACCAGAGCCCGTAAGCGGCCAAAATAACAATAAAACCAATGAACACAATGGCGCCTTTGGGCACGCCCCTGTCAGGCACCGGAGCCAGGAACTGGATTTCTGTTTTAGGCAACTCACCGAGCTGCCCGGCCTCCCGGAATCGGCGCAGAATCTCCTCGCCGTCCAACCCCAGCGCTTGTGCGTAAGAGCGCACGAACCCGGCGCGATAGGCCGGACCCGGCAAGGAGGAGAGATTGCCTTCCTCGATGGCAGTTAGAAATTCCATGCGGATGCGCAACCCCTCAGCTACCTCGGGTAACCGCCAGCCCAGGCGTTCGCGCACTTCTCGTAAGCCCGCTCCAACCCGTTCAGCAGAGGAAATTATCTCGGTATCCACAATCTCATTTCCGTTAAGGTCATCTGGCATTCCTGGTTCTTTTACCCCGGAACCACGCATCCCTCAAACTGCGAGGTTATGTTCGCGCGCCCAAACCGCCAGGGGCTCACGAATGCTGCCCCCAGCCGCCCCGGCGCGCCGCAATTCCCGCAGCACCGGGCGCAGGGCATTAAGGTCTGCTTCCACAAGAACGGCCTTAACCGGTAGAATGGAATTACCAGACATTGAAAGCGTGGTAATGCCTAGCGCCGCGAATGCCAGCGCATCCAAGGGCCGGCCGGCCGCTTCGCCACAAACTGAAAGCGGCACACCAGCTTCCTGGCAGTAAGTAACCAGTTTTTCCAGCATTTCCAGGACCGGGGCGGAAAGTGTGTCGTACCGGTCCGCCAATTCCGGCGTGCCGCGATCCGCCGCGAAGAGAAACTGCATCAGATCATTGGTACCCACGGAAATAAAATCCGCCTCCGCCAGCAAGCCGGGGAGCTGAAAGAGCAGGGAGGGGACTTCCAACATGGTGCCTGCCTCCAGCCGTTCAGGGGCAGGCCGGATGCGCCCGGCTTCCGCCTCCAGAAGATCCCGTGCTGCACGGAATTCCTCCACGGTCGCCACCATTGGGAACATCACCTGCAAGGGCCGACCTTGTGCACCCAGCAGCAGCGCGCGAAGCTGGCGGCGCAAAATCGCGGGCCGGTCCAGCCCAATGCGCAGGCTCCGCCAGCCCATGGCGGGGTTTTCTTCCGTCTGCGCGGTTTCGCCCGGCAGCAGCTTGTCAGCACCCAGGTCGAGCGTGCGGAACGCCACCGGGCGGCCCTTGGCGCGGTCCAGCACACGGCCATATTCAGCCGCCTGGCCCGCCACGTCCGGTATGCCGCCTGACGCTAAGGCGGCAATCTCAGTGCGGTACAACCCGATACCGTCAGCGCCGGTGCGGTCCAATTGGTCCAATTCCAATGCCAGGCCGATATTCATCATCAGCTTCAGCTCGGTGCCGTCCTTGGTGATGGCGGCTACGTCACGATAACCGGTAAGGGCAACAGCGCGTTCATCGCGGGCGGCTAGAGCGCGTTCGTAAACCTGGAGCACTTCAGGTTCTGGCCGCAGCACCAACGTACCTTCTTCCGCGTCCAGCAATACCAGCTCGCCGTCTACCGCAGCTTCCACAGCACCGCGTTCCACCTGCAAGGCGGGAATGGAAAGGGCGCGCGCCAGAATCGCTGCATGGCCAGAGGCGCTGGCTTCCTCTATGGCGAATCCCGCAACGCCGCGGGTGTGCCAATCGAGCAAATCAGCGGGGCCCAGGCGGCGTACGATCAGGATCATGCCATCCGCCCGCTCCGGCTTGGGTGCCATTCCGCCAAGTGCGACCATCAACCGCCCAACCATATCCTCGATATCGGCTAGGCGTTCGCGTAAGTAAGGGTCCGCCACGCGGCGCATCCGCTCGCGCAGTTGGCGGGCAATTTTGTCTACAGCGGTTTCGGCGGTGAGCCCATCCGCTATGGCAGTTCGAACCTGGGCCAGCCAGCCTGAGCTTTGCGCCACCATTCGATAGGCTTCCAATACATCCCGCGAGGCATTGCCCCCAGGCATGTTGGCGGTAATCAACCCGTCAAGTGTCTTGTTTGCCTCCTCAACGGCAGTATCCAGCCGCATCAATTCGGCCTCTGTGTCTTCGGTCAGCAGCTTGGCGATGGGGGCTGCTGCACCATAAGCCAGCACCTTGCCGCGGACGATCCCAGCGGAGATCACGTGCCCGCCGTAGCGGCGCGGCAGGGTTTCGGAGAAACCTTCATCGCCAACATCGGTTGCTCCGGCGCGGGCCAGGATTTCGGCCAACAGCATCGCCACCGTTGCAAGGGATTCGACCTCGACCGGCGCATAAATCCGAACTTGCCGGGACATCACCGCGATCACGCCCAGCGTGCGCCCTGCTCTTTTCACCGGCACGGCCAGCATGGAAGCCATGTCCTGTTCGCCTGTTTCAGCACGGAAGACGAAGCGGGGGTGGTTCTGTGCGTCCGGCAGATTGAGTACATCGCCAGAAGCCGCGGCGAGGCCGATAATTCCTTCGCCTACCCGCAGCCTGGTGCGGCCGACAGCGGAGACATTCAGGCCGTGAGTAGCGGCGAGCTCCAGTAGCTCGCCGTGGCGGGTAACGTAGATGACCGAGGCATCCGCAACGAGACCTTCAGCCACCAGCTTTGCAAAATCGGGCAGGGAGGCTGTACCGGCGGCCAAATGCTCCCGGAGTGCGGCAAACAGATGCCGCGTATCGCCAAATTTCGGCTTTTTGCGCCTGCGTGGCGGCGTGGCGGGGGCGTTAGGCTCTTGTGCCACGCGCCACCATGGCGGCGATCGCTTGCGCCCGCAATGCCGCGATGATCTCCGCCACCGGCTGCACTGAGGTAACCATGCCCACCGACTGACCCGCCATTACGGAGCCGTTCTCTACATCACCGTCAATAACCGCACGGCGCAACGCGCCGGCCCAGAAATGCTCGATTTCCAATTGGGCGGCGGTTTTGTCCAGCTCGCCAGAGGTAAAGCGTGCCAGCACCTCGCCCTGATGACGCATGAACCGTTTTGTGCCCTCATTCACTAGCCCGCGCACGGGAATAACCGGGAAGCGTTCATCAATCTGCACGGAAGGCAGCGCATCACGGGCGGCGGCGCGGATAAAAGCATTCTTAAAATTATCGTGCGCGATGCTTTCCTCAGCGGCGGCGAAGAGCGTGCCGAGCTGCACGCCCGCCGCACCCATCTCCAAATACGCCAAAATCGCCTCGCCCCGGCCGAGACCACCTGCCACGAATACCGGTACTTCCGTAATGACAGGTAGGATTTCCTGTGCCAGCACGGTGAGCGAAACCGGACCTATATGCCCGCCCGCTTCTGACCCTTCAATCACCAGGGCATCAGCGCCTGACTTAATTAATCGCTTAGCTAACACAAGTGCAGGTGCAAAGGCGATGATTTTGGCACCGCCATCCTTGGCGGCTTTGATATGGGTGGAAAAGGGAATGCCGCCTGCAAACACCACATGGCCAACCTTCTGGCGTACGCAAACCTGCACCAGTTCGTCCAGTTGCGGGTGCATGGTAATCAGGTTCACGCCAAACGGCTTATCGGTCAGCGCCTTGGTGGCCTCGATCTCTTTTTCCAGCAAAGCCGGGGGCATCGCACCACAGGCGATGACGCCGAACCCGCCGGCATTGGAGATGGCAGAGACAAGATGCCGTTCGGAAACCCAGCTCATCGCGCCGCCAAGAATGGCGTAGCGCGTACCTAAAAAATCCGCCCCACGCTTTTGCAGAGCATCAAGCCGTTCTGCCGCAGCGGTTGTTTGGTCCATCGCGTCAGGCATCGAGGCCATAGGCTGTATGCAGGGCCCGCACCGCTAGCTCGGTATATTCACCACCAACCAGCACGGAGACCTTAATCTCGGAGGTGGTAATGGCCTGGATGTTGATATTCCGATCCGCCAGTGTTTTGAACATCGTGCTCGCGACGCCCGCGTGAGAGCGCATACCCACGCCGACGACCGAGAGCTTTGCCACATTCGAATCGGAGATGATTTCGGAAAATCCGATGTCAGCCTTGGCTTGTTCCAGTGTTTTCAGGGCGCGGGCCATGTCTGTTTTGCCGACGGTGAAGGTCATGTCGGTCGTACCGTCTGCCGAGACGTTCTGCACAATCATATCGACATTGATGTTCGCCTCGGAAAGCGGCACGAATACGGCGGCGGCGATACCGGGCCGGTCTGGCACGCGGCGGACGGTAACTTTGGCTTCGTCCCGCGAGTAGGCGATGCCGGCGACAATTTCCTTTTCCAAAACCTCTTCCTCATCAACAACCATTGTGCCCGGGATATCCGCGAAGCTGGAGAGCACCTGCACGCGCACGCGCTCCTTCATCGCCAGTTCCACCGAGCGGGTTTGCAGCACTTTCGCCCCCACGGAGGCGAGTTCCAGCATTTCCTCGTAGGTGATCTTACTCAGTTTTCGCGCATTGGGAACGATTCGCGGATCAGTTGTATAAACCCCGTCCACGTCGGTATAAATATCACACCGGTCGGCCTTGAGTGCTGCCGCCAGGGCCACGGCGGATGTATCAGACCCGCCCCTTCCAAGGGTGGTGACCCGGTTGTCCGGCCCGATGCCCTGGAAACCGGCCATCACCGGCACTTGGCCGATTTTCATGCGCTCAATCAGCTCTTCGCCGTCGATGCTCTCAATGCGGGCCTTGCCGTGCTCGCCGTCGGTTTCCACTGCCACCTGCCAGCCCTGCCAGGAGCGGGCATCCTGCCCTAGCTCCTGCAAGGCGATGGCGGTGAGCCCTGCAGTTACCTGCTCGCCGGTAGCGACCACCGCGTCGTATTCGCGCGCGTCGAACAAAGGTGAGAGGGATTGGCAATAGCCAACCAACTGATTGGTAACACCAGACATTGCGGAGACGACGACCGCGACCTCGTTGCCTTGGTCCATCTCGGCCTTGACCCGGCGGGCCACATTCTTGATCCGGTCCAGATCGGCGACGGAGGTGCCACCAAATTTCATCACGATACGCGCCATGTATTAAACCTGAATCCCAAAAGCCTTGTCGAAAACGGGCAGGGGCGTCACATAGCGGTGGAGCAAGGTTTGAGCAATGAGCCAAGGGTCAGTCATCGAGGAAGAAATTGCGCGGTTCGACGCGCTGGCGGCGCGCTGGTGGGACCCGCACGGCCCGATGCGGCCCTTGCACATGATGAATGCGCCCCGTGTGGCCTGGATAGCGGAACGGATAAGGCGGCATTTTACGAACGCGTCAGCGTTGCTGGATGTGGGCTGCGGGGCAGGGCTGCTGGCCGAGGCTTTGGCTCGTGAGGGATTCTCGGTAACCGGGCTGGATGCCGGGGCGGAGGTGATTGCCGTGGCGCGGGACCATTCCGAGGAGGAGGGGTTGAACCTGACCTACCGGCAGGGCACGGCGGAGGAGCTGGCAACTGAAGGGGTAAAATTCCCGGTGATAACGGCGCTGGAAATCATTGAACATGTGGCGGACCCCGCCGCGTTTCTGGCCAGCCTGCGCGCTTTGTTGGCACCGGGCGGCTTACTGTTTCTCTCAACGCTTAACCGCACGCCGAAATCTTATGCAGTTGCGAAGATCGGGGCTGAATATATCTTACGCCTGTTGCCCGTGGGTACCCATGAGTGGAAGAAATTCATCACCCCCGTGGAGTTGGGTGGGCTGTGCCGCGCGGCGGGCTTGCGCCTCGCTGACACGGCGGGGCTTAGTTATTTGCCGTTACAGGGCGGGTTCAAGGTAGGCCGGGACCTTTCGGTGAACTACCTTGCCATGGCGGTCGCAGACTAAGGAGAGCGCGATGCCGGACGATTTCGCGACGCAGTTGACCATTTGGCGGCATTATCTGCATACGCGCCCAGAACTTTCACGCCAGGAGCACGAAACGGCAGCGTTCGTTTGTGCCCGGTTGGATGAGTTGGGCATTCCCTATGAGGCTGGGATTGGGGGGCACGGTGTGGTGGCCAGCCTGAAGCGCGGCGGCTCCAATCGTTCTGTGGGTTTGCGAGCGGATATGGATGCGCTGCCGATCCCGGAGGCTACGGGCAAACCCTATGCCTCCCAAAACCCTGGTGTGATGCACGCCTGTGGGCATGACGGACATACCACGTCTCTGCTGGGGGCGGCGATGCTGCTGCAAAACGACCCGGACTGGTTGGGCCAAGTGCATCTGGTGTTCCAGCCTGCTGAGGAGGGGTTCAAGGGTGCCCACGCCATGGTGGAGGATGGACTGTTCGAGCGTTTCCCGATGGAACGCATCTTTGGCTATCATAACTGGCCAGGGCTGGAGGCCGGCGCAGTGATGGTGCATCCCGGTTCGGTGATGGCCGGTGCGGCGAATTTCGAAATTAACTTGAAGGGCAAAGCCGGACATGCCGGAATGCCACATCTCTGCGTGGACCCGGTGCAGGGCATTGCGCAGCTTATCGTGGCGGTGAACAGCATTGTGGCGCGCAATCTGTCACCTGTGCAGGCCGGGGTGATCTCCACTTGCACGTTGAAGGCTGGGGAAGCGCAGAACCAGGTGCCCGAGCGTGCCTCAATGGGCGGCACCATCAGGGCATTTTCCACCGATGCTATGGACTTGCTGAAACGCCGCCTGGCCGAGACAGCCGAGAGCATTGCCGTGGCCTTTGGTTTGGAGGCGGAAATCTGGATTGGTGGGGACCTGGCACCTACTGGCAATGCGCCTGAAGAGGCTGAAATGGCGGCGGCGGCAGCCCAGGCGGCGGGGCTGAAGGTACGGCGGGATATGGAGCCGACCATGGGGGCGGAGGATTTCGGGTGCTTCCTGGCGGATATTCCCGGCGCCTATGCTTGGATCGGCAATGGCCCCAGTGCCGGGCTGCATAACCCCGCCTATGATTATAATGACGAGATCCTGCCTGTGGCGGCTCGGTTTCTGGCCAGCTGCGCCAAGGCGGCGCTGCGGTGAAGGCGCCATGGAGCTTGAAGGACCAGGTATTGTTGTCGACCGCGCTATGCATGGCGAAGGGGATCTTGTTGTCGCGCTGCTGACGCCGGAGGGGCTGCGGCGGGGGCTGGCCAAGGGCGGGGCATCCCGGCGGCAGGAAGCCGTTTGGCAGGTCGGCAATATCCTCTCGGCGCGCTGGACGGCGCGTTTGCCAGAGCAATTGGGGGCCTATAGCGCGGAGCTGGTGCACCCTGCGGCCGCCTTGGCGATGCAGGCGCCGGACAGCCTGGCGGTGTTGCGCGCGGCCTGCCAGCTCGCAGCTCAGGCGCTGCCGGAGCGGGAGGCGGCGCCAGAGACCTTCCAGGGATTGCTGCGACTTTTGGCGGGGATTGATATTCAGGAATTCGCGCTGGCGGCGCTGTGCCGTTGGGAGCTGGTGCTGCTGCGCGAGCTTGGCTTCGGGCTGGATTTTTCCTCCTCTTCCGGGGGGAATGACCGGCTGGCTTATGTGTCCCCGCGCACCGGGCGGGCGGTGACGCTCTCGCAGGCCGGGGATTGGGTGGACAGGCTGTTGCCGCTGCCGGAATTTTTGCTGGGGGAGGAGGAAGCAAATCTCGGGGATTGCGTGGCCGCTTTGCGCCTGACCGGGCATTTTCTGGCGCGCGATGTGTTCGGCGCGCGCCACCGCCCCCTTCCGCCGGCGCGGCAGGCTCTTTATGAGCAACTCTCCCAGAGGCTTGAGGAGAAGGGGAGCGGCGATGCCGGATGATTTCGGGCAGGTGGAAGATCTGGCGCTGGGGAACGCGCTGTCTGAGCGTTACCTTGCCTATGCGCTATCCACCATCATGTCCCGCTCGCTGCCGGATGTGCGGGATGGGCTTAAGCCGGTGCACCGGCGGCTGATCTACGCCATGCACCAGCTGAAGCTGGACCCGCGGTCCGGCTTCAAGAAATGCGCCCGCGTGGTGGGTGACGTGATCGGTAAGTTCCATCCGCATGGCGACTCGGCTGTGTATGAGGCACTGGTGCGTCTGGCGCAGGATTTCTCCTCTCGTTACCCGCTGATCGAGGGGCAGGGCAATTTCGGTAATATCGACGGCGATAACGCGGCAGCCTACCGTTATACTGAATCACGTCTTACAGAGATTGCGGAACTTTTGCTTCGCGGCATCGATGAAGATGCGGTGGATTTCCGGCCTACATACAATGGTGAGGATCAGGAGCCGGTGGTGCTGCCAAGTGCCTTCCCGAATCTCCTGGCCAATGGCGCGGCGGGTATCGCGGTGGGTATGGCAACCTCCATCCCGCCCCATAATGCGGGCGAGGTATGCGCGGCGGCGTTGCATCTGATTGAAAAGCCCGAGGCCAGCACGGCGGATTTGCTGAAGCATCTGAAAGGGCCAGATTTCCCGACCGGTGGTGAGCTGGTGGAGGATGAGGCGGTCATTCTCAATGCCTATGAAACCGGGCGCGGCTCGCTGCGCACCCGCGCGAAATGGCATAAGGAGGATGGCAAGCACGGCACCTGGGTGATCGTGGTAACGGAAATTCCGTATCAGGTGCAGAAATCCCGGCTGGTGGAGCAGATCGCGCTGCTGCTGACGGATAAGAAGCTGCCGATGCTAGGCGATATCCGCGATGAGAGCGCGGAGACGATTCGCCTGGTGCTGGAACCCAAGAGCCGTACCGTTGATGCGGACATGCTGATGGCCTCCCTGTTCCGCGCCACGCAGCTTGAATCTCGCTTCTCGCTGAACATGAATGTGCTGGATGGCGGACGCACGCCGAAAGTGATGGGGCTAAAGGCGCTGTTGCGCGCCTGGCTGGACCACCGGCACGAGGTGCTGGTGCGCCGGACCCATCACCGGCTGGAAGCGATCACCCGCCGGCTTGAGATTCTCGATGGCTATATCAAGGTTTTCTTGAATCTTGACGAGGTGATCCGGATCATCCGCTTCGAGGACAAGCCGAAGGAGCAGCTGATCGCCACCTTCGAGCTGAGTGATGTCCAGGCCGAGGCGATCCTGAACATGCGGCTGCGCGCCTTGCGCAAGCTGGAGGAAATGGAGATCCGCAATGAGCATAAGATGCTCACGGCGGAGCAGAGGGGCTTGCAGGCGCTGCTGAAGGATGAAGGCAAACGCTGGGCGCGCATCGGCGAGGAAATTGCCGAGGTGCGGGAGAAATTCGGCGTCGGGCCGCTGGGTGCGCGGCGAACAAAGATTTCGGCGGCGGCACCGGTGGTGGAAATTGTTGCTGAGGCGCTTGTGGAGCGCGAGCCGGTTACCATCGTGCTTTCTGAGAAGGGCTGGATACGCGCGCAAAAAGGACATCTACCCGATGGCGTGGAATTGAAGTTTAAAGAAGGCGATAAGCTTTTCGCGTTGCTCCCCTGCCAATCGACAGATAAAATTGCCCTGCTCGGCACCAATGGCCGCGTCTATACCCTAAAGGCGGCAGATATCCCGCGCGGGCGCGGCGATGGCCAGGCGATCCGGTTGATGGTGGAGCTGACCAACGAGGACGGCGTGCTGATGTTGTTTGTGCCGGATGCGGCGCAGAAATATCTGGTGGCTTCTTCCTCGGGGCGAGGCTTTGTTCTTCCGGGGGCAGAACTGGCCTCTGAACGGCGGGCTGGCAAGACGATTCTGGCCCTGAAACCCGGCGAGGAATGGTCGGTTTGTGTGCCTGCCAATGGTGACCATATCGCGGTGGTAGGGCAGAATCGCAAGCTGCTGGTGTTCCCGCTGGACCAACTGCCAGAGATGCCGCGCGGAGCAGGCGTGCAGTTGCAGAAATATAAGGATGGCGTGCTGTCTGACGCCAAGGTGTTTGCGCTGAAAGAGGGTTTGAGCTGGAGCATTGGTGAGCGCGTGCGGACTGAGCAGAAGCTTACCGAATGGCTGGGCGCCAGGGCGTCTGCTGGACGGTTGCCGCCCAGCGGTTTTCCAAAATCCAATAAATTCGGGTGAAGCCCGCCAGATGAAGCCGGTTGTACCAAACTGGGCTTTCAATATGCGGGGTTTTTCACTCTCGGAAGGTTTGCGCGCCTTCTGTGCGGTGGCGCTGCCGTTGTTGTTAGGGCAAGTTTTTGATCTGCCGCGTTTGGGGTTGGCGGCACTCGGCGCATTGCTCACCTGTTACTC
>JAGWIE010000320.1 GCA_028866445.1 Rhodospirillales bacterium
GGATGCCGAGGCGCTGGGGCGGGAGCTTGGTGCCTCGTTGAAGGCGGATAGCCCAGAGGATATTTTCGCGCCGTGAAATTATTGGTGACGCGGCCCGAACCCGGAGCCAGCGCCACCGCCGCAAGGCTGGCGGCCATGGGGCATGAACCCACAACGTTGCCCTGCCTAACCGTAACCCCACTGCCCGCGCGGCTGCCGCCGCACCCCGCCGCCCTGGTTGTCACCAGCGGCCAGGCTGTGCCCGCCCTCCCGCCCGCATTGCACGCTGTGCCGGTGTTTTGCGTGGGCGATGCCACGGCGGAAAAGCTGCGCCTGGCCGGGTTCACCCGCGTGGAAAGTGCCCATGGCGATGCCGAGGCACTGGCGCGGCTGGTGATTGCCCGCAAAATGCCGGGGCTGCATGTGCTGGCGGTGGGTGAGCGCCATGGCCAGAAGCTGGCAGCGGATTTGCGCGCGGCGGGCGTTTCCGTGCTGCGGCGGCGGGTTTATACCGTGGCGAAATTGCGGGCGATGCCCGAGGCTATACGCACCGGGCTGGAAGCCGGGGAATTTGCTGGCGCCCTGTTCTATTCCGCCGAAACCGCCCGCGCCTTTGCCGCGCTGAAGCCGCCCGGAACAGCTTGCCTGCAAGCCTATGCGTTGAGCCAAAATGTGGCAAAGGGGTTGCAGGACTTGCCCTGGGCCGCCATTCATGTGGCAATAGCACCTACGGAGGCGGATCTGATGGCGATGCTCGCATGAGCGGAACGGAACCCGAGGCCCAGGCGGCTGAACCCCTGGCGCTGCCCGCGCCTGAAACCCTGCCCGCACCCGCGCCGAAACCACGCCGCCGCATCTGGCCGCTATGGTTCGCCGCCGGGTTTGTGATTTTGGCGGGCGGTGAGGTGTATCTGTTCGTGCAGCAACAGGCGCATGAGGCGGACAAGACCGCGCTGGCCGTGTTGCAAACCCAAGTGGCGGATATGCGCGCAGCCGCGGCGCAAACCTCGCCGGTGGCGGACCTTATCAACACCCAGGCGCAGATGGCGCAGAAGCAGGCGATGCTGGCCGCCCAGGTGAACGCCGTGCAAGGCCAAATGGCGCAGGACCACGGCGCGCTGGCGGCCATTCAGGCCAGCACGCAGGATATTGGCAAACTCACCCAGCGCATGGCGCAGTTGAACGCATTGGCGGCGGCGAATATGGCCCTGGCAGCCGGGCAGCCTTTGGGCGTGGTGGCCAATGCCCCGCCTGCTTTGGCCGCGTTTGCCGACACCGCCCCGCCCACCATGGCGCAATTGCGCGAAAGCTTTCCCGCCGCCGCGCGCAATGCCGAAGCGGCCAGCCTTTCCAGCAATGGCCATGCCGGGTTCTGGGCCAAGGTGAAGCTGCGGCTGGAAGGGTTGATCACCATTTCCAACGGCACGCATGTTATTTTTGGCCCGCCCGCCGCGGCAGCGCTGAACCGGATGCAGGCAGCCCTTGCCAATGACGATCTGGCCGCCGCGGTGGCGGCGGGGGATGCGTTGAGCCCACCCACCCAGGCGGCGATGGCAAGCTGGCTAACGCCCGCCCGGCAATTGCTGGCGGCCCGGCAGGCTTTGGCCAACATGGCCCGGCAGGGCCAGTAAGCCATGTGGAAAATACTGAAATTCTGCGTCATCGCCCTGGTTGTTCTGGCGCTGGCCTGGTGGGTGGCGGCATTGCCGGGGACGGTGACCGCCGATGCCGGAGCTTACCGGATTACCACCCCTGCCCCGGTGGCATTATTACTGCTGCTGGTGGTGGTGGGGCTGCTGATTATTTTCCTTCGCGTGCTGGGCGGGCTGCGGCGCGCGCCAAGGCGGTTTAGCGGCTGGCGGAACGAACGGCGGCACCAGGCGGGCGAGCTGGCGTTGCAACGCGGGCTGGTGGCGGTTGCGGCGGGTGATGCGAGCGGTGCCAAGGCCACCGCGATGAAGGCGCGCACGCTTTTGGGAGACACCGCCTTTGTGCAATGGCTGAACGCCGAAGCCGCCCGGCTTTCAGGCGAGGATGCGCAGGCGCGGCTCGCGTTTGAAAAGCTGACGCATAGCAAGGAGATGAAGTTCCTCGGGCACCAGGGGTTATTGCGAGAAAGCCTGAA
>JAGWIE010000321.1 GCA_028866445.1 Rhodospirillales bacterium
CGATGCCGCTGAGATCAGCGCCGCCGCCACCGCCAGATCCGCCGCGGGTTCAGAAACCCGTAAACCGCCCGCCACATTCAAATAAACATCGTTCATCGCAAGCTTCAGCCCGCAGCGCGTTTCCAGCACCGCCAGCAGCATGGAAAGCCGCCCGGAATCCCAGCCGATCACCTGCCGCCGGGGCGAGCCGCCAGGGTTGGGGGAAAGCAGGCATTGAATTTCCACCAGCACTGGGCGAGTGCCTTCAAGCCCGGCCAGCACAGCACTTCCCGCCACATTGCCGCGCCGCTCCGCCAGAAACAAAGCCGAGGGGTTGGCAACCTCAGAAAGCCCCCGCCCGGTCATCTCAAACACGCCAATTTCGTCCGTGGCGCCAAAACGGTTTTTCACCCCACGTAAAATGCGGAACTGGTGGCCCCGGTCGCCTTCAAAATGCAGCACCACATCCACCATGTGCTCCAGCACGCGCGGGCCGGCCAATGCGCCCTCCTTGGTCACATGGCCCACCAGCAGCAGGGAAAATCCTTGCGTCTTGGCGGCTCTTATCAGCTCGAACGCGGCGGCGCGCACCTGAGTGACGGAACCAGGGGCGGAATCCACGCTGTCGGTCCACATGGTCTGGATGGAATCGATCACCACCAGCTTTGCATGCGGAAATAGCGGCAGCGAAGCAAGGATGTCGCCCAATTGCGTGGCGGCGGCCAAATGCAGCGGCGCGTTGGAAAGCCCCAGCCGCAGCGCGCGCATCCTTATCTGGTCGATGGATTCTTCGCCGGAGATATACAGCACTTCCTGCCCGGCGCGGCCCAAAGCGGCACTGGCTTGCAGCAGCAGGGTGGATTTGCCAATGCCGGGGTCGCCCCCCACCAGCACCACGGAGGCCGGAACCAGCCCGCCGCCCAGCACACGGTCAAACTCCGCCAGGGTGGTGGGCACGCGCGGCGGCGGCGGCGTTATGCCCTCCAGCCCCACGAATTCTATTTTCGCGCCCGCGCGGCGGGCGGCGTCTTTTATGCCGCCGGGCAGGGTTTTGGGGGCAATTTCCTCCTCCAGCGTGTTCCATTCGCCGCAGGTTTCGCAACGCCCGGCCCATTTGGGAAACACCGCTCCGCAGGCTGAGCAGGCATAGGTTTTAACCGGCTTGGCCAAACTCAGCCTGGCTGCCAGCCGTAATTTTTCGCCAGGAACGCCAATAATTGCGGCTGCTCCGCGGGCACATTGGCAAGGGCGGTGAGCACGTTGGCCAGCACCGGCGCTGGTTGTAAGGAAATGGAGCTGGCGGCAGCAGCGGCGGTCACCGCCTGGCTGCTGGCAGCCTGCTGTGCGGCGCTGCGCCAAAGGGCTACGGCGGAGGGGTCGGTGAGGCGCGGTAGCACAAGCAGAAAATCCACCCGCGCGGCGGCGGCGGCGGCCTCATAGGCGGTACCCAGCAGCGGGCTCACCGCCGGGCCAAAGGCCGAGGCCAAAGCCAAGCCAGGAAATAGCGGGTCCGGCCCTGTAACGCCGCCCGGCCCAGGCGCGCCAAGGCAGAAAGCGGGCACGGCACCGGAGGCGATGAGCGGGGTAATGTCCTCCGGCACGCCTTCCCCGCTGATAAACACGGCATCCACCGCCCCGCCGATGAACGCACGGGTCTTTTCCGTACTGCCGTGCAGGCCGAACACCGGTGCGGTGGCAACGCCGAGCCGCGCCAGGGCCAGCAGGGCGGCCAGATCACCGCTTTGCGTTTGCGCCACGCCGATGCGTAACGGGGCCATTTTTTGTAGCGTAGCCAGCGTGGGCGTGCTGCCGGCGGGTGCCCGCAACATCAGCACGCCGGAATTAAACCCGGCCAGAACCGGGGTCCAATGCGTGGGGTCGTAATGCACCCGGGAATCGCCGGTAATAAATGCCAGCAGCGCTGCACCGGGTAGAATCGCCGCACTTCGCCCATCTGGCACCAGCAGCGCATCCAGCCGGTTGGCGCCGGTCACGCCATCCAGCCCGCCAACGGGCTCGGCCACAATATTCGGCGTACCAGGATAGGCGTTGGCAACCGCCAGCGCGAACGCATTGCCCCAGCGGCTGGTTTGCCCGCCATCGGGGCCAGCCACCAGCAG
>JAGWIE010000322.1 GCA_028866445.1 Rhodospirillales bacterium
CTGATCGAGCCGCGCCCCTCTTATCGCAACCGCATCTTCACCGCCGGACCGGTGGGTTGGCCGGGGCTGCGCCACATCCAGAATGACGATTACACCCAAGTCATCCAGGCTGCGTTGGCGCTACCGGGCTTTGCCGAGACGGCACCGGAGAAAACCCTTTTGGTCGGCTTCGCACGCGAAGCGGTGCTGGGCGCGGCGGAGACGGTGGTCGAGGCGGTGAAGAGTGGCGCCATCAAGCATTTCTTTCTGATCGGCGGCTGCGACGGTGCGGCACCCGGGCGCAATTATTACACCGATTTCGCCGACCATGCCCCAGCCGACACCGTGCTGCTGACTCTGGGTTGCGGCAAATATCGCTTCAACAGCCATGAGTTCGGCAATATCGGCCCGCTGCCGCGGTTGCTGGATGTTGGCCAGTGCAACGACAGCTATTCCGCCATCCAGATCGCCAGCGCGTTGGCGGGGGCGTTTGGCTGCGGGGTGAACGATCTGCCATTAACACTGGTGGTTTCGTGGTTCGAGCAGAAGGCGGCGGCGGTGTTGCTGACGCTGCTGGCGCTGGGCCTACGTAATGTGCGGCTGGGGCCGAGCCTGCCCGCCTTCTTAACCCCGGCGCTGCTGGATGTGCTGGTGGACAAATTCGGCGTGCAGCCCATCACCAGTGCCGAGGCGGATATCGCCGCCGCGCTGGCCCGCGCCGCCTGAGCCTCCTGGCTGGCCGGGACGCGCCCGGCCAGTCTTTTGCCCAAGGATAATACGATGAACCTCACCTTACTGACCCGCGACGCGGTCCGCCTCGAATTTGATGCCGCACCGGGGCAGAGCTTGCTGGAAGCGGCGGAAGCCGCCGGGTTATACCCACCCGCCATGTGCCGAGACGGACAATGCGGCCAATGCGCAGCGCATGTCGTCTCTGGTGACTATGAAATGGGGCCGCACAGCGAAGCGGCGCTGCCGCAAGGGCTTGGCGGCGTGCTGCTCTGCCGCTGCCAGCCGCAAGGCGAGATGGTTGTGGCGTTATCCTGTACCGATGCCCAGTTGCCGCGCCATAGCGTGCCGGTGCGCGCGGCGGTGATTGAGGCGCTAACCCCGGCCGGGGCGGCATCTATAAGCCTGAGATTGCGACTGGCAACGGATGCAGCCCTTGGCCAGGCAGCGGATTTCATGCCGGGACAATATATGGAATTGTGCCTGCCCGGCGGCGCAATCAGCCGGGCTTATTCGCTGGCCAATTTGCCGAACTGGGACGGGGAGCTGGAATTTTTAATCCGGCTGGTGCCTGGCGGTGCCTTTTCTGGCTGGCTGGCCACTGCGGCAAAGCCGGGAGACGTTCTGGAACTGCGCGGGCCGCTCGGGCAGTTTACCCTGGACGAGGCCAGCCCACGCCCGCGCTGGATGGTCGGTGGCGGTTGCGGTTTCGCCCCCTTGCTCTCGATGTTGCGGCAGATGGCAGCATTTCAGGATCCAACGCCTGTGCGACTGATCTACGGCGTAAACCGGACGGCGGAGGCGGTGCCTGAGGCCCTGCTTGCAGAATTGCGCGCTGGGTTGCCGCAGTTGCAAACCACGATGGCCGTCTGGCATCCCGAGCCAGAATGCACGGATTTCCACGGCAGCGCCGCAGACGCGCTGGCAGCGGCGCTGAAGCAGGTTGAGACGTTGCCAGATATTTATGTTTGCGGGCCGCCGGCGATGTCGGAAGCGGTGCTGACGGTAGCGCGCCAGGCCGGGGTGCCTACCTCGCAGATTTTTGCCGAGCGGCTTTAAACAGCCTGTCAACAAGGGGAATGGCATGGCGATCTGCACTGGCGACGATGCTGGGAGTGCTGGACCGCTACACGCTTGCCGATCACTGCTGGACAAATGGCGGCGCTACGCAAGCGGCTTGGAGTGGTGCTGCCTGGCGAGGTGGAAGGAGCGCCTTCGGCGCAATTGTTAATTAGGCTCAGGACTCATTCTTTGAGATAGAATGCGACGGCTGCGGCGATGCAGATGGCTGAGAAGAAAGTATGTGCGCATCGGTCGTATCGCGTAGCGACGCGTCGCCAGTCCTTGAGCTTGGCGAACATGTTCTCGACTTTGTGTC
>JAGWIE010000025.1 GCA_028866445.1 Rhodospirillales bacterium
GACACAAAGTCGAGAACATGTTCGCCAAGCTCAAGGACTGGCGACGCGTCGCTACGCGATACGACCGATGCGCACATACTTTCTTCTCAGCCATCTGCATCGCCGCAGCCGTCGCATTCTATCTCAAAGAATGAGTCCTGAGCCTAATTGTAAATCAAAAAACGGCTACAGATCTCGTTTTCTTAGCAAAATTCAGGAAATGCACAATGTCTTCATGGACAGATTTGGTCGTCGGGTTAGCTAAAGCTTGTGCTTGGCCTAGCGCCGTCACCTTTATCGCATGGAATTTCAAAGGACAAATACCTGAACTCTTCAATCGAGTTGAAGAGATTACGTTGCAAGGAGCTAAGTTTACTCCCAAGACTACTCAGGTAACCGTAGAGTCATCGTATAAAGATAATAAGTTGGATGCACCTCAACCTGCACCACTGATAGCGCTTTCTCCAGCCGCAAGCGAAATCAAACTGGGATTACAAGATGATTTGAAACGCTTTAGTTCTGAGCAATATACCGAAGTTTTGTTAGACGACTTAGCGCGAGCGCGACTGCAAATCGGACATGAAATTACCTATAGAAAAGCATTTGGTTCCCAACTTTTGTTCTTAAGAGAACTAAACTCGACAGGCGCAATCCCTATTGAAATCGCTAGAGACTATTTTGAAAAACAGACGAAAAGCTTTGTACAATTTTATAAAGAATATGGTTTTGACGGTTGGTTGACATTTCTTATCCGGAACGGCTTGATTTCGCATCTTCATGGCAAAGTCGAAATTACTCCGATAGGAAACGATTTTGTTCAGTATCTTGTGAGTCAGCACCTACCAGAAGCAAAAGGATATTGATTTAATAATCTTGACTTCCAGAAAGCTAAACAATCATTCTTGCCGCGCCATCCCCCTGCCACCACCGTAACTTCGTTACGTCCACCAGCGTTTCGCCTTCAAAACTGTGCCACCCCTCACGCCCACCGGGGGTTTGCGCGTAGAACGTTTCCGTTGCGGGCCATCGGTGCCAGAGCGACCATGTCCAGACCCGGTGGCGCAGATAGATGGCGCGCAGGCGGCGGGCGAGGCGGACATCCGGCACTGCCACGCGCTTTTCCGCCCAGAGCGGTGTGGAGCCGAGAGCGCGGATGAGCGGCACGGTAAGCGGCGCCATGTAGTTTGAAAACCAGATGGTGAAGCCTTGCTCTTTTTGAAGCGCCTCAACCGCACGGTAGGTTTGGATATGCTCTGGGTGGCCGTATTCGCCCCAGGGGTTGTGGGTGTAAACATCTACCGCACCCGCCAGAATGGGCCGCAGTTTTTCAACCAAAATGGTAAAATTGGCATCGTAACGGGTTTGCGCCTCGGGCGAGGCGATGGCGATTCCCGTTGGCGTCAGCACGGGGTTTTGCCAGTCCACCAGCAGGCGGCTGCCACTTTCCGGAATGGCGAGGTTGACCAAATGCGGCAATTTCAACGCCGCAACGGCTTTTGCGCGGGCCTCAGCTTTTTCTGGCCTGCCAAATGGCGCGCCGTAACACAGCACCACGGGTTTAGCCTGCGCCATAGCGGAGGAGAGCCAGAGGATTTCATCATCCGGGTGGGCGGCGACCACCACGGAACGAGTCATGAAAGAACTCCATCGTAAATATCCTCAAGTGCGGCCGTCTGGCGGGTGAGGTCGAAATGCTGTTCCATGCGGCGGCGCGCGGCCTCGCCCATGCGCAGGCGCAAGGTGGGGTTGGCGAGCAGCGTGCCCATGGCGACGGAGAGTGCCTCCGGGTCGCGCTCTGGCACCAGAAAGCCGGTTTCGCCCTCCGCGATGCCCTCGGCGATGCCGCCAACGCGGCAGCCAATGCCGGGCACGCCGCTGGCGGCGGCTTCCAGCATCACCATGCCGAGCCCTTCCTCCCGCCCGGAGCTGGTTTTGATGCTGGGCAGCACCAGCATGGCGGCGCGGCGCATCCAGCCCAGAACCTCCGCGTGGGGGCGGGCACCGAGGAACAGAATGCGCTCGGCAAATCCGGTTTCCCGCGCCAGGCGCGCCAGGGCTTTACGCAATTTGCCATCGCCGATAATCACCAGCCGGGCGAGCGGAAATTGCGGGGCGAGGAGAGCGAAGGCGCGGATGAGATATTCCGTGCCCTTCACCTCCTCCAGCCGCGCCACATGCAGAATGCAGGGTTCCTCCTGCGCCGGGGTTCGGGGGGCGATGGCGTGGGTGTCCACCCCGATATAATGGGTGAGTACGCGTTCGGGCGGAAAGTCCAGCGCCAGCAGTTTTTGGCGCAAAAAGTTGGAGGCAGCGAGGAACAGGCTGCCTTGCCGCGCCAGCCTGCCGCGCCCCAGCGCGTAACGCGCCCAGGCCGGGTTGGCGAGCAGGCCGAGCGGGCCGAGCGTTGCATCAAACCCATGAAAGGTGGTGACCAGCGGCACGTTGAGCTGGGCTGCAAGCGGCAGGGCGTAAACCCCCTCCGGCCCGAAATGCGCGTGAATAAGGTCTGGCCGCCGCCCCGCCAGCATATAAAGGTAAGGGTGCGGGCTGGCGGAAAGCAGGTGCCAGGCAGCGGGCAGCAGCCGCATTTGCGGGGCAAGGTCTTCCAGCACCAGCGCCTCGGCCCCTGGTGGGGCGGCACCGTAGCGCAGTCGCCCCAAATAAAGCGGCTGGTAACGTTGGAGGCGCTGCGCCTGCTGGGTGATGAACGGCTCAGAGAGCCTGAACAGATTATGCCGGAAGATGCCGACCTGGCGCATGGGCGGCTATTTCGCCGCCGCCAACTCGGCTTTCAGTAACCCCAGGCTGCTGCCAGCCTCGGCGAACAGGGCGATGGCGTGGTCGATTTGTGCTGGGCTGTGCGCGGCGGAAACGCTGGAACGCAACAGCGCCAACCCGCGCGGCGTGGCCGGTGGCAGGCTGACATTGGTGTAAAGCCCGGCTTTGAGCAAAGCCGCCCACAGGCCAAACGCGGCTTCCGGCGTTGGCATGATGGCGGAGACGACGGGGCTGGGTTCCGGCCCCAGCTCAAAGCCCAACCGTTCCAGCCCGCGGTAAAGCCGGTGTGCGTTTTCGTTAAGGCGGCGGCGCAGCTCCGGCCTGGTGCGCAGCTCGTGCAAGGCGGCTTCTGTGGCAGCGATGTTGGAAGGCGGCAGCGAGGCTGTGAACATATAAGGTCGGGAGACGACGCGCAGAACCTCAGCGCCTTCCATGTCGGTCACGGCAAAGCCGCCCACACCAGCGAGAGATTTGGAGAAGGTGCCGACGATGAAGTCGCAATCCGCCTCCACCCCGGCTTGTTCGGCAAGGCCACGGCCGGTGGCGCCCAGCACACCCAGGGAATGGGCTTCATCCACCACCATATAGGCGCCGTATTCACGCTTCACCGCGGCAAATTCCTTTAAAGGGGCGGTGTCACCCAGCATGGAATAAATGCCCTCGACGATGATGATCTTGTCGCCAGGCTCATCTTTCAGGCGGCGGAGCCGGTTGGCGAGGTCTTCCGGGCTGTTATGGCGGAAGCGCGTAACCTGAGCGTAGCCAAGGCGCGAGGCATCGTAGATCGAGGCGTGGGAATCCGCATCCAGCAGCAAATGGTCGTTTTTACCCGCCAAAGCAGAGATGATGCCGAGATTGGCCTGGTAACCGGTGGAGAACACCATGGCCTGCTTGCGGCCATAAAAATCCGCCAGGGCTGCTTCCAACCGCCCATGCCCGCCATAAGAGCCATTGGCGATGCGCGAGCCGGTGGTGCCGGAGCCTGAAGCGCTGCTGGCGGCATTGGCGGCGGCAACCACCGCGGGCTCATAGGTAAGGCCAAGATAATTATTGGTGCCGAGCAGAAGCGTTCTGCGGCCCGCGAGCATCGCCTCCGTGGGGGAAAGCACCTCCTCGAACTTCACGTTGAACGGGTTGGCCCCCGCCTGTTCCAACTGGCGGTATTGCGCCGCCAGGGCCGCGTATTTGTCGAACAGCGCCATTTGGGACTACGCGGCTTGCTTCAGGCGCTGCACGGTGGCGACGAGATCGCCCAACGTTTCCACCTCGGCGATTTTGTCCAAAGGCACGGAAATATCGAGCTTGTCCTCGATCTCCATGACAAAATCCATCACCGCGACGGAATCAAGCCCCAGATCCTCGATGATATGGGTATCGTCCGATAACGGGCGCGCCTGCGGCAAAGCCGCTTGTAACGTGCCGAAAATAACTTCACGAATTTCGCTGGCCTGGTCAGACATGTCGCGGCGCAGTGCTCCCTAAACGGCTTCATGCACCTGGTCCGCATGACCTGCGTGCAATAAAAACTATACAAATTATTTCCCACCCTATTAAAGAGCGGGCAACGCATTGTCACGAGCCTTCTGGACCCATGACACCCACGCCTCGCCGGATTACCCGGCAGCGGCCGGTTTTTCTGGACACCCTGAATAGAGTTTGGTTTGGCGCTTTGAAAACAGATGGTTATCTGATTCGGGAGATAACGTGGCCATTCGCCACAATTTTAGGCGTGCTGCTGCTGCTGTTCGGAGGCGACAGCCTGGCCGGCATTCTCTCCGATGCCGTGAACGGCTTGCTTCCGGTGGGGGTCATCGCGGCACTCACGGCGCTTAAATTGCTCATCTCGCTGGACGTGCTGATCCCCATCTCGCTGTTCATCGCGGTGGTGGCGGCGTTTGGCCGGTTGCAGGCCGATAGCGAGATTACCGCCATGCTGGCACTGGGCATGGGGCCGCGCCAGCTCTTCCGCCCGGTGCTGGGGCTGGCGCTGGGGCTGGCCATATGCGTCACTTGCCTTTCCGCCTTCGCCCGCCCCTGGGCCTATGCCGCCTCGCACAACATAACCCGCCACGCCACCGCCATGCTGAACGTGAATGCGATGGAGGCAGGGGCGTTTTATGCCAGCCAGGATGGCGCGCGGGTGATTTTTCTGGGCAACCGTGCCGGGCCACATGCGGACGCAAAAAACGTGTTCATCGCCAAGCGGGATGGCGGGCAAATTGAGGTGATCTTCGCCGATAGCGCCAGCCCCGCGGTGCCAGGGCCCGGCGGCCAGCGCAGCGTGCATCTCTCCGGCGCGCATGTTTATAAATTTGATAACGGCCACCCCACGCAGGATGAATCTCTGGCGGCGGCGGGGCTGAACCTGGACCCGGATGGCAGCGTGGCGGGTGCAACCAGCTACAGCCCGGTGGCCGCCAGCACGGCGCATCTGCTGGCCGCCACCAACCCGGCTGATATCGCCGAGCGGCAATGGCGGCTTTCCACCGGGCTTTCCACCTTGCTGCTGGCGCTGCTAGGGGCGATTATGAGCCGCGGGGGCCCGCGCCAAAGCCGTTATGCCAAATTCGGCCCCGCCATTCTGGCATATTCCGCCTATTACCTGCTTTGCACCACCGCGCGCGTTTGGGTGCAGCACGGGCAGGTGGGGGCTTTCCCCGGCATATGGTGGGCACCAGCCGGGCTGGCTCTGGCCATGGCGGTTATTTGGTATGCACCCGCCATCCGCCGTGCCCTGCGCGCCACCCCCCGGCCCCTGGCCGCCCGGCCGCCGCTGAATTGGGGCCAGGCCGGCAGCCGCGATGCTGCTTGACCGCTATATAGGCTGGGCGGTTTTGCGGGTTTTTCTGCTGGTAACCGCCGGGCTGACCGCTTTGTTCAGCCTGCTCAGCTTTGTTGAGCAGCTTAGCTTTGTAGGCCAGGGGCAATACCGGCTGGCGGGCGCGCTTAACTACACGCTGCTCACAGCACCCGGCGAGATGGTTCAGCTTGCCCCGGTTTCCATGCTGCTGGCTGCCTTGCTGGGGCTGGGCAGCCTTGCCAAACAATCGGAACTCACCGCCTTCCGCAGCTTCGGTGTTTCCCAGGCCAGAATTATCGGCGCGGTGATAAAGCTCTGCCTGCCGGTTATCGCCGCATTGTTTCTCATCGCGCAATTCATCATCCCGCCAGCCCAGCAGGCCGCCCAGCGGGCGCGTGCCGCCGCCCTGGGCAGCGCCCTGCCCGGGCTTTCCAATGGCGGGTTCTGGGCCCAGAAAAACGGGGTATTCTTAAACGTGCAAAGCTTCGCGGGCGCACAACTGCACGGTGTGACCATTTTTACCTTTGGCCCTTCAGGCGGGCTGCAAAGCATGGTGGAGGCGGATAACGCCACCCCTGAGCCGGATGGCAATTGGCACCTGACCGGCGTGACGCGCGACATTATCGCCGATGGCCAGACCGGGATGGACAACCCCGCGCTGCTGAGCTGGAAGCCATTTCTCTCCGCCCGGCAATTGCAATTGCTGGCCATTCCGCCGGAGACCATGCCGCCCTTGGCGCTTTACAGCTATGTGCGGCAGCTAAAACACCAGCACCAGCAGGCCTTGGCCTATGAGCAAAGTTTCTGGCGCATGGTGGCGATTCCGCTCTCGCTGATCGGCATGGCGCTTATCGCTGGCCCATTCGTGTTCGGGCCGCAGCGTTCGGGCGGGGCGGGGCGGCAGATCGTCATCGGCGCGCTGCTGGGCATGGTATTTGTGTTGGTGCAGCAGATTACCGGCTATCTGGGGCTGCTGCTGGCGGTGAACCCGGCCTTTTCGGCCCTTGCCCCATCATTGCTGCTGCTCGCCTTTGGCGGCTGGCTGCTGGAGCGCGGTGGGCACGCGACGCGAGGTTAACTTAGACTGTGATGCGCGCCAGGAAAGACCGGTAATGCGCCTTCTGCGCTTGCAGCAAAACATACAGGATGGCGCTGAAGCCCAGAATCTCAAACACGAAATACAGCGCGGGCAGCTTGATGAGGGCGGCGATGAACAGCCCCAGCGTGCGGTAATTGGCGCAGAGCACCCCCCAACGGCGAATGACTGGGGCGAACGACTCCCGGTAAGCCGCGCGCAAGCCAGGTTCCTGTTCGGGCCTTGCCGCCAGAACCGCGGCAAAAGCCTCGTGAAATTCCGCCGCACCGCCCGCAGACCAAAGCTGCAACCGGGCATAGAAATGGTGAAGCCACCCGGTGAGGCCGTGCGGCTTTGCGTCCAGCTTCGGCAGGGCGGCGGAAGCACGCCCCCAGCCCCAGAAATTATAATCCTGCCGCTGCATCTCATAGGCGGCGGATTGCACGGCATGGGCAGCACCTGAACACGCCACCAATACCCAGGCCCAGCCGCCCATGAAGTGGGCCATGGCCAAGGCCAGCCCCACATAAACGGCGGTGAAGGTCACGTAGTCGCAAATGCCATCCAGAACCTTGCCAAGCTCGGAATAGCTCTTGGTGAGGCGGGCGAGCTGGCCGTCTGCGCCGTCCATCACATGCCAGGCGAGCATGAGCGCGAAACCAAGGATGGCGCAGGCAGTATGATTGTAGAAATGATAGGCGAGGCCCGCCAGAATGCCACAGCCCATGCCGATGAACGACACCGTGTTGGGCGAAATGCCGTATCTGGCGAACACCGGCACCAGCCGGGCAGAGATGGGGTGAATGAAATAGAGGTTGGTCGGGTCCTCAATCTCAAAAGTCCGGCGGATGGGGTCCGCCGCGCCAAAGGCGGCGTTGCTCATTTAAAGCCTGCCTTCATCCAGCAGCGCCTCGGCCTTGCCGAAGGCGATAGGGTCGTCAACATCCACCCATAGCCGGGCCCCGATATCATGCACGCGCGCCTTGCCCCATTCGGCCAGCATGTTCATCGCACCCGAAATGCTGTCATCGCCCCGCGCCTGGGAGGCTTCCAGCGCCTCGAACATCCCCGGCGTGCAGCGGAACACGCCGGTATCGAAGCAATTATAGTCGCGGATGACTTTGCCGATATGCTTGAGGTGGTCGCCCTCACATTTCACGCGGGTTACGTCGTCCGGGTCGTTCAGCGGGTTTTCGATGTTGAAATCCACCCCCAGCATGACGGTGCCGGGTTCCTGCTTCGCCTCTACCAACCCGCGTAGAATCTCCGGTTGCACCAGATGGTCGCACATGGTCAGCAGAAACGGCTCGTCGAGATATTGCTTCGCGGCCAACACGGAAACGCCGTTCGCCCTGTCCCACGCGCGGTTGAAGATGCGGGTGATGTGAATGCCAGAGCGGTTGGCGAATTCGCCCAGATGCGCCTGCAACTCATCCGAGCGGTAGCCGGTGACGACCAGGAACTCGTCGATGCCCGCCTGTTTGCCACTGGCGATCACGCGCTCGATCAACGGCACCCCACGGATGGGGATGAGTGGCTTCAGCTCGCCCTTCTCGCGCAGGCGGGTGCCCTGCCCGGCGGCGACAATCAGGCACTTCATTCGGCGGCGGTGACAGCCAGAAGCGGGCGGCAGGTGCGGATGAATTCTTCCGTCATCTCATGCGCGATGTCATCGGTGTATTGCGCCGGGGGGTGCTTGCAGAAATAAGCCGAAGGCCCGGCCAGCACGCCGCCCACGCCAGCTTCCAGCGCCAGCTTGCAGCAGCGCACCATATCGATAACCACGCCGGCTGAGTTCGGGCTGTCCTGCACGGAAAGCCGCAGCTCCAGATCCATTGGCACATCGCCGAATTGCAGACCCTCCATGCGAATGAAGGCGATCTTGTTGTCGTTCTGCCAGGGCACATAATCGGAGGGGCCGATATGGATATCCTCCTTCTCCATGCGCGTCTTGGTCACGGCCTGCACGGCCTCGGTCTTGGAGGTTTTCTTGGAAGCCAGGCGCTGCTGGTTCTTCATGTTCAAAAAGTCTGTGTTGCCGCCGGTGTTGAGCTGATAGGTGTGCAGCAGCTTCACCCCGCGCTTGGCGAATAAATCCGTGAGCACGCGGTGGGTGATGGTGGCACCAACCTGGGATTTGATGTCGTCGCCGATGATCGGCAGGTTGGCGGCGGCGAATTTATCCGCATAGGCTTTGTCGCTGGCGATGAACACCGGCATGTTGTTCACGAAGGCGCAGCCAGCTTCCAACGCGCAATCGGCATAAAACCGCGCGGCGGCCTCTGAGCCCACCGGCATATAGTTCAGCAGCACATCGGTTTTGGTGGCCTTCAGCTCGGCGACGATCTCGGCCTTGGTCAGCTCCTTGGCTTCAGCGCGGATGAAGGTGCGGTCCTCATCGTAATTGGCCATATGCTCGGAAATGCCATCCAGCACCTGGCCCATTTTCACGGTCACGCCCATTTGCGGGATATTCGGCTCGAACACCTTGGTGCAGTTGGGCTTGGCGAAGATAGCCGTGGAAACATCCTGGCCGACCTTGCGGGCATCAACGTCGAACGCAGCGACAACACGGAGGTCGTTGGGCTGATAACCGCCGATTTCCGTATGCATGAGGCCGACCACACCCTCGGCACAGCGTTCCGGCGTGTAATAATAAATGCCCTGGATGAGAGAGCTGGCACAATTGCCCAGGCCCGCGATTGCGATGCGGATGAAGCCGTTTTTCGCCATGATCAACCTCGTTTCTCGCTGGATTCGGCTAAACCGGTGGAGTCCGAACTTTGCGCGGTAAGATAAACCAGGGTCCTAGCTTGTTCCGAGATGTGTCGCAAGTGTGACAACGAAGCAAGGTGCGTTAACACATGGCTTACATAAGCGTGGAAAGCTCCGGCAATGCGGCGCTCACCAAGGCGCTATAAAGCTGGGTTTCGCGGTGGGCGCGGATGAATGCCGGCGTGATGACCGCCACATGCGGCTTGGTGCGTACCGAGCCATACCAATGCGCCACCCTGGTTTGCGGGCTGAGCAGGTGTGCAAGCCCCGCCGGGGCGTTGCGGCAAAGGCGGAACCAATGCTCCGAGATTTCAGGCCCCAGCGGGTAGAAACAGGCGGGCTCATACACCACGAGCCCCGGCTGCGGCGTTGCCAGCAAGGCCTGGTAGAGGTCTGGCCCCAGCGCATAAGGCCCTGGCGTTTCGCCCTCCGGCAATGCCGCCGTGGCGAGAAGGGCCGCCGCGAACAAAGGCGCACCCGCCTCGCCACCCATCACCGCGTTGTTCACCGCCGGCACATACCAGCCCTCCACAGCGCGGAAAACCCGCCAACCGCCGGGCGCCAGGCGCAGCATTTTGCGCAAGCCATCCAGGCCCAGATGCTTCGCCCAGACCAGCGGCGAGCGGGAGGCCCGCGCCCAATGCGGCCAGACGATGCGCTCCGCCCCGATAAACTGCCCCACCGCCAACAGCGGCGTAAGCGGGGCGATGGTGATGGTATCGACATCCATATAGACGCCGCCTTGGGTGTAGAGGATGGCGGCACGCAGCACATCCGCCCGCTGCACCGGGCTTGCGAGGCGGGTGTAAAGCCGTGTGAGCGCCTCGCCCACCCCCAGCGCGGCCTGCACCGGGGCCAGCAGCGCCTCCGGCGAGAGGCGGGAGAAGGTGACGCCCGCAGCCGCCAGGGCACGCAGCACCGGGCCATCCGCCAGATCATCCGTATGGTGCAGGATCACCTCGTCCATGCCGCTTTGCGTCACGGCGGAGAGCAACGCGAAGCCATGCGCCCAGGCCAGGTTAGGGCCGATCCAGCAAAAATGCAGCTTTCTGGGGATGTTCATGGCGGCTTCGCGACAGGTTGCCCGTTTGCTAGGCGGCGGCGGGCGGCGCTGTCAACCTCGGGCTGAGGCAAAGGCATTGCCAATTTCTTGCGACTCTGTTAGCGCCAACAGGATGGCATCCACGGCGTTTTCCAGGCGATATGACTGAGCCGACCCCGACTCTCCAGAATGGGCTGGCCATGCGTATCGCTGATTTCGGCAACCTTGCCGAAGCC
>JAGWIE010000323.1 GCA_028866445.1 Rhodospirillales bacterium
CGCCTGCCTTGTATGGCAAATTTGCCATACAAGGCCGTTTGGAAACACGCTCCGCGGGGCCGCAGAGGCGCCTTTACACTCGCCTTACGCGCTCATCGCCTCCGGCGCGTGGCGGGTGCGCTTGGTCACCAACTTGTTCAGCGCGTGGATGTAAGCGCGCACGGCGGCCACAATGGTGTCCGTATCCGCCCCCTGCCCGTCCACGCTCTTGCCGTCCTCGGCCAGCCGCACGGTGCAGCGCGCCTGGGCATCGGTGCCCTCAGTCACCGCGCCAACAGAGAATAGCTGCAATTCAGCCTCGTGCGGGAAGATAGCGCGGATGGCGTTGAATGCCGCATCCACCGGCCCGTCGCCGCGTTCATCGGCGGCTTTCACCAAGCCATCCACCTCAAGCTCCAGCACCGCACGCGGCTTCTCTTTCGAGCCAGCCCACACCTCCAGCGAGACGAATTTAATCGCCTCATGGCTGCGCACCACCTCGTCATCCACCAGGGCAACGATATCCTCGTCGTAAACAACCTTTTTCCGGTCGGCCAAAATTTTAAACCGCGTGAAGGCGTCGTTCAGCGCATTATCGCCAATATCGCCATAACCCAGCGCATTCAGCTTGTCCCGGAAGGCCGCCCGGCCAGAATGCTTGCCCATCACCAGGGAGGTTTTCTGCCAACCCACACTTTCGGGCGTCATGATCTCATAGGTCGCGGCGTTCTTCAGCATGCCGTCCTGATGAATGCCGGATTCATGCGCAAAGGCATTGCGTCCCACAATCGCCTTGTTCGGCTGCACATCAAAGCCGGTGATGGTAGAAAGCAGTTTCGAGGTCCGCAAAATCCGCGTGGTCTCGATATTGTTGTGGTACGGGTTGCTGTCCGGCCGGGTGCGGATGGCCATCGCCACCTCTTCCAGCGAGGCATTGCCCGCCCGTTCGCCAATGCCGTTAATCGTGCATTCAATCTGCCGCGCCCCGCCACGCACCGCCGCCAGCGTGTTCGCCACCGCCAGGCCCAGATCGTTATGGCAATGGGTGGAGAGAATAATCTGGTCAGCCCCCGGCACGCGCTCCCGCACAGTCGAGAAAATCCGAACCATATCCTCGGGCACCGCATAACCCACGGTGTCTGGAATATTCACCGTGGTGGCCCCGGCCTTAATCGCGGCTTCCACACAGCGGCACAGGAAATCGATATCCGTGCGGGTGCCATCCTCGGCGGACCATTCCACGTCATCGGTATATTGCCGCGCCAGCGTCACGGATTTGCTCACCGCCTCCAGCACCACCTCCGGCTCCATCTTCAGCTTGTATTTCATATGCAGCGGAGAGGTGGAAATGAAGGTATGAATGCGCTTGCGCTCGGCCGCTTTCACTGCCTCGCCCGCCCGGATAATGTCAGCGGGAGATGACCGCGCGAGGCCCGTAATCACCGGCCCCTTCACGCTTTCCGCAATGCGCTGCACGCTTTCAAAATCGCCCGGCGAGGCGATGGGAAAGCCTGCTTCCAGCACATCCACGCCCAAAGCCGCCAGCGCCTCCGCCATGCGGATTTTTTCGTCCAGATTCATCGAGAACCCAGGGGATTGCTCGCCATCACGCAAAGTCGTGTCGAAAATAACGACGCGGTGTGCGTCCATCTTGCCAAAATTAGGGTGATTGATCGTCATAACTCTGCTCCGCATTCTGCCGGTGTTGGTGTCTGGCATTCCCCTGAGCGGCGGGCGCGGTGTTCAGAACACGCGCAAGAAAAACTTATCGCTCAGGGGCGGATAAGTCGAAGGAGCAGCCCAGCAATGGTGGGGGCAAAAGCCATATTCATTCCTTACCCCGCCTTGTCGCCTAAAAGCAAGCACCCTTGCGCAAGTGCATAACCCACATGCCAGGGCTTATGTTCATACAATGTTCCACGTGGAACATATGCCAGCCCAAGACAAACCATGAACAGCCCCCTATAAACATAAACAATGCCGAGTCTCCCCGCCTTGCCCGCTCTGGCCGCCGGTCATGGCCGCGCTGTCCTGCTGGATGCGGATGGCGTGATCCTTACCCTAAAACCTGGCACAATCGCTCGCCAGGTGGGGGC
>JAGWIE010000324.1 GCA_028866445.1 Rhodospirillales bacterium
TTCCTGGATCAGCACGGCATCCGCGCCATTGGGGATTATGCTGCCGGTAAAAATCCGAACAGCTTCGCCTGGGCCCATTTGCTCGCTGAAGGGATGCCCGGCCGGGGCCTCGCCGATCAGGCGCAGCACGGCACCTGGCTGTGTATCGACGGCCCGCACGGCGTATCCGTCCATCGCGGAGACATCGGCGGGCGGGACGCTCAAGCGCGCCAACACCGGTTTCGCCAGCACGCGCCCATGCGCCTGGGAAAGCCCCAGCATTTCCGTCGCGACCGGCTTAAGCCCGGCCGAGATCCGCGCCCTTGCCTCTTCAACGCTGATCATGGCGCCGAGAATTCTCCGCTTTTGCCGCCGGTTTTGCGGGTGAGGCGTATCGCCTCGATCCGCATGGTTTTATCCACGGCCTTAACCATGTCGTAGATGGTCAGCGCAGCCAGGCTCACGGCCGTCAGTGCCTCCATTTCCACCCCTGTGCGCCCGGTGGTGCGGGCCGTGGCGGTAATCTCCACTGCATCCTCGCCCACTATGAGATCGATGCTCACCGCATCCAGCGGCAGCGGGTGGCAAAGCGGAATCAGCTCGCCGGTTTTTTTCGCCGCCATAATCCCGGCAATGCGCGCCGCAGCCAGCACGTCGCCCTTGGCGGCGCGGCCTTCGCGGATGAGGGCTACTGTTTCCGGCTTCATGGTCACGCGGCCCTTGGCCACGGCCTCGCGGGCGCTCACCCGCTTGGCTGAAATATCGACCATGCGGGCCGCGCCGTCCGGCCCGATATGGGTGAGGCCGCTCACGCGCCCAGCAGCGCGCGCACAGCAGCGCTCACGTCCTGCTCGCGCATCAACGATTCACCAACCAGGAAGCCCTGCACGCAGACTTTCCGCAACCGCTCCACATCCGCGTTGGTTTTGATACCTGATTCAGAGATGAGGAATTTATTCGGCGGACTGAGAGTGGAGAGCATTTCCGTCACCCCGATATCTGTCACCATTGTTTTAAGATTACGGTTGTTGACGCCCAGCAGCGGCGTTTGCAGTGGCAGGGCGCGTTCCAGCTCTTCCTCGTTATGCACTTCCACCAGCACGTCCATATCCAGCGCGCGGGCCAGGGCTTCAAGGTCGTGCGCCTGGCTGTCCTCAAGGGCGGCCATAATCAGCAGAACACAATCCGCGCCCATCGCGCGGCTTTCGTAAATCTGCCACTCATCCAGCATGAAATCCTTGCGCAGCACCGGCAGCTCCACCACCGCCCGCGCCGCCCGCAGATGCGCCTCATTGCCCTGGAAATATTTCTCATCAGTGAGCACGGAAAGGCAGGCTGCGCCCGCCGCTTCGTAGGCTTGCGCGATCTCCACCGGGTCGAAATCCGTCCGGATCAACCCGCCTGAAGGGGAAGCCTTTTTAATCTCGGTGATCAGCCCTGGCTTTCCCGCCGCGGCGGCGTCCATCAGCGCCCGGCCAAACCCGCGCGGCTTGCCAGCATCGCGCAGTTCGGCCTTCAGCTCCTCAACCGGCCGCATTGCCCGGCGTGCCGCGACATCCGCCCGCTTATCGGCACAGATTTTCGCTAATATATCGTCAACCATCACATTCATGTCTGCTCTCCGGACACGCTCTTCAACCGTTCAAGAACCGCTAAAGCCGCGCCCTCATCTATCGCCGTTATAGCCCTGGCCACCCCCTGCGGGAGCGTTTGCGCCTGGCCCGCCACCACCAAAGCGGCAGCGGCATTCAACGCCACCGTATCCCGGTAAGCGCCTTTTTCCCCGCGCAACAGCGCCAACAAGGCCTGCGCGTTATAAGCTGCATCGCCGCCCCGCAGTTGCGCCAAAGCCGCCGGTGCCAGCCCGGCATCCGCCGCGCGCAGGGTAAATTCCTGAATGCCGCCAGCCGCCAGCGCCACCACCTGGTTCTCGCCGTCCAGCACCAGCTCATCCATGCCGCCGCCATGCACCACCCAGGCCGCTTGCGTGCCAAGACCGCGCAATGTTTCCGCCACCGAGCGCGCCCAGGCGGGGTCATACACACCCATAAGCTGGCGCTTCACCCCGGCGGGGTTGGCCAT
>JAGWIE010000026.1 GCA_028866445.1 Rhodospirillales bacterium
AATATGTGGTGCACCCAGGCCATTCTGCCGGTGCTCGCCAAAACCCTGCACAGCTCGCCGGAAGCCACAGGCTATACCGTTACCGCCCCGCTCATCGCCACCGCCGCCATGGCACCTGTCATCGGCATGGTGTCAGACCGTTTCGGCCGGCGCATTTTCATCCGGGGCGCGGCGCTGCTGCTGGTCATCCCCACCATGCTGGCGGCCTTTTCCACCAGCCTTGCCATGCTCGTGGCCTGCCGTTTCGCGCAAGGGCTGCTGCTGCCATTCATCTTCACCATTACCATCGCTTACATCTCCGATGAAATGTCCCCCGCCAACGCCATGCGCATGGTGGGCATCTACACCTCCGGCACCATCAGCGGCGGGTTTTCCGGGCGGCTCATCGTGGGGTTCATTACCTCCATACTGAGCTGGCGGGCGGGGTTTCTCGTGGTGGGGCTCATCACCTTGGCGGCATCCCTCACCATCGCCTTGCTGCTGCCACGGGAAAAAAATTTCCGGCCCATCACCAGCTTTAGCGGCGCATTGGCCTCGTTTCCCAACCACCTCTCCAATAAACGGCTGCTCGGCACCTATGCGGTGGGGTTCGGGGTGCTGTTTTCCATCGTCAGTGTTTTCACCTTCATCAATTTCCGCCTGGCGGCCGCGCCTTATCATCTGGGGCCCGCCGCCTTGGGGGCCATCTTCGTGGTTTATCTCGGCGGCGTGGCGGCCAGCCCCATCGCCGGGCGGCTGGGTGCGAAACTCAACCGAAGCTGGTTGATGGCGGGGTGCACGGCATTAATCCTGGCCGGGCTGGCGCTCACTTTGTTTGCCTCGCTCTGGCTCATCGGGCTCGGGCTGCTGCTGGTGTGTTTTGGCGTGTTTCCGCAACAAACCCTGGCTACCGGGTTTGTCGGCGTGGCGGCGCGCGGGGCCAAATCCACCGCTGTCGGGCTTTATGTCACGTCCTATTATATCGGCGGCAGCTTTGGCGGCATCATCCCCGCCGCCGCCTGGCACCTTGCGGGCTGGCCCGGCTGTGCGGGCATTACCGCCGCCATGCAGCTTGCCATGCTGGGCTTCGCCTGGCGAAGTTGGCGCACACCCAAACCATCTCAACAACTAACGTGACGTTATTGATAATTTACTACGGATATGTTCCACGTGGAACATATCCGCGCAGCCCAATCAGGATCTGAAATTCACGGCTTGCCCCACCATCTCGCCGGTCACCTGGCCCTCATACATCACCACCTGGCCACGGATAATCGTCGCCACCGGCCAGCCCACGCAACCCACGCCGTCAAACGGCGTCCAACCGCATTGGCTGGCGATCCAGTCATTCTCAATCGTCCGGCGTGCGCCCAAATCCACCACCGAGAAATCCGCATCATTCCCGGCCACAATCCGGCCCTTGCCCACCGCGCCGTAAATCCGCGCCGGGCCTTCAGACATTAATTGCGCCAACCTTAACAGGGAGAGCCTGCCTTCATTCACCTGGGTTAACATCAAGGGCAGCATGGTCTGCACACCGGTTAAGCCCGCCGCCACTTGCGGCCAAGGTTTTTCCTTGTTCGCACGCGGGTGCGGCGCGTGGTCCGAGCCGATATTATCCACCGTGCCATCCGCCACGGCGGCCCAGGCGGCATCCATATGGCGCTTCTCACGCAGCGGCGGGTTCATCACCGCATAGCCACCCAATCTTTCATAAACCTCTGGTGCTGCCTGTAACAAATGGTTCACCAGCACCTCGCAGCCCATGAGGTCTTTGTGCTCGCGCAAAAACGCAAATTCCTCTGCGGTGGAAACATGCAGAATATGCGCGGGCCTTCCGGTTTTTTCCGCCAATGCGGTAATCCGCCGCGTGCCCTTAAACGCGCATTCCACATCGCGCCAGACATAATGGTCGCTATATGGCCCGCCATTTTCAAATTCCGATTTGCGAGCCTGCAATCTTTCCTCATCCTCGGAATGAAACGCCACGCGGCGGCGGCCAGAGCGCATCAGCCGCTCGATGCTCACATCATCCGCCACCAGCAGATTGCCAGTGGAACTGCCCGCGAACACCTTCATGGCGCATACGCCCGGCAGGGTTTCCAGCGCCCCGGTCTCGTCCAGATTATCCATGGTGGCGCCAGCGAAAATGCCGATATCGCACCAGCTATGGCCAGGAATATAATCGTGCTTCGCCTGCAACGTAGCCACATCCACGCCCGCCGGGCTGGTGTTGGGCATATCAAAACACGCGGTCACCCCGCCCAACACCGCACCCAGCGAGCCGGAACGCATATCCTCCACGCCCTCGATACCGCCCTTGCCGCCATCGCGGAAATGCACATGCGGGTCGATAATACCGGGCAGCACATGCAACCCCTTGGCGTTGAACCGTTCCGCCGCCTGGCCGAGATTAGCCCCGATGGCGGCGATTTTACCGTTTTTCACGCCGATATCGGCTTCCGCCTCGCCCCAGGGCAAAACTACAATGCCGTTTTCCAGAATCAGATCATAGCTCATGATGCTTCCTATAAACCCAAAAGCTGCAAGGCGGCAGCGGTAACGGTCTCTACGTCCAGCCCTTCCATCGGCGCCTCACCCTCCGGCCCAGGTGCCACGGCAATGGCGGTGTGCTGCCCGGCGGGGGCATATTCACTGGCCTTGGAGCGGCCGAACAACCCAAGAGTGGGCGTGCCGGCCGCGGCGGCCAGATGCATCAACCCGGAATCATTACCCACGAACAACACCGCCCGGCGCAGGCAAGCAGCGGCCTCAGGCAGCGATAGTTTCCCGCAAAGATCAATCGCATCCGGCAAGGCGGCCAGCACGGGGGCCGCGAGGGCTGCTTCCGCTTTGCCTGGCCCGCCAAACACCGCCGCGCGGGCACCGGGAATTTTCGCCCGCAATTCATAAAACGCATCTATGAATCGCGGCGCCGGCCAGATTTTACCCTCCCAATTTGCGGTTGGGGCCAGGGCAATTACCGGTCCTTCCCCCATTAAAGCGGCGGCCTTGGCATCGTCCTCCGGCGCGGTCCAGGCAACGGGCAAAGGCGGCGGGGTAAAGCCCATGGAGGCACCAAGCTGCGTATAACGCCGCCCCGGCCGGCGCCCACCACGCAAGATGTGCCGCTTGCGCGCCGCCAGGAACAAGGTGATGCCGGAGCCGCGCAGATCCACCGCGATGTCCCAGACATGCGGGGCAAGCTTCAGCCAAAGCCGCGGCCAATGGCGGTCGAAGCTTTCCTTCTCGAAAACAATCAACCGCTCCAACGCCGGAAACCGGGTGAAAACCCCTTCAGCCACCACACCACAGGCAATGGTGAAGCGCGCCTGGGGATAATTCAGCCGCAACTGCTCCAGAATCCCGCAGGAGATCACCGCATCGCCAATGCGCGAGGATGTGATGAACAAAATCTTCATGCAATGCCGCCTGTAGCCTGCCGCCGGTGCCTGAGCAAACAGGCCGGGCTTGCGGCGGAACCGGCACCCCGCCATTTATGGCGCATGAGCAGGATCGCAGCATTGCCGCATCGCGGTGTTCTGGAACTCACCGGAGCGGACCGTGTGGCGTTTTTGAACGGGCTGGTGAGCAATGATGTGGCCAGGGCCGTGCCTGGAAACGCCGTGTGGGCCGCGATGCTGACACCCCAAGGCAAATATCTTGTCGATTTCTTTATTCTCTCCGATGGCGAGAGGCTGCTGCTGGACATGCAATTGGCTGAAATTCCGGCGCTGATGCAGAAATTGCGGCGCTATAAATTGCGTTCGGCCGTTGAGATTAAAGATGCGTCAGAGAGGCTGAAGGTGTTTTGCGCCTGGGATGGCGTACCGCCACCCGTGCCGCTTACCGCCGCTGACCCGCGCTTGCCGCAGGCTGGTTATCGCTGCCTGAGCGAGAATGATTTGGCCTGCAACGCCACGGCAGCGGATTACGCAGCGCACCGCATAGCCCTTGGCCTGCCGGATGGCGCACCGGACCTTGAGGCCGATAAAACCCTGCTGCTGGAAGCCGGGTTTGACGAGCTGGGCGGGGTGAATTGGGAAAAAGGCTGTTATATGGGCCAGGAGCTGACGGCGCGCACGAAATATCGCGGGCTGATCAAACGGCGGCTGCTGCCGGTGCGGCTGGAAAAACCAGGCATTCCGGCGGGCATGCCGGTGATAGCCGATGGGGTGGAAATTGGCACGCTGCGTTCCAGCGCGGGAGGCATGGCGATGGCCAGTTTAAGGCTGGATGCACTGGATAAGCCGCTTATGGCGGACGGGGCTGCCGTGCATCCTTGCCCGCCGGGTTGGATGAAACTGCCGGGTTAAGCCGCGCGGCATAATTTTATCTGGCTCTCAGCAAACCCAGCCTTGAGCGCCGCCCGCCAATAGAGGACAACAGAACTAGGCAGCCACCCGCCGCGCGGTTAGGCGGCAAAGTTAAACCGTATGGAGTCTCGATGGCGACCCAGGGACATGTGGATACGATGGAAGGCAGCTACCTGACAGGGTGGGCGGCCTCCATACCCGATACCGGAAACTGTGCCATCACCGTTGTGGATGCCCAGGGCCGGTTGATCGCAAAGGGCCGCGCTTCGCGCCATCGGCCAGATCTTGCCGCATTAGGCTTGGGCCGCACCACGCTTGGGTACAGGATCGCCATTCCGCTCGGCACCGAGGCAAAACAGCTCCGGGTTCTGGCGAATGGGGAAGAGCTTATCGGCTCGCCCTTGGCGATCGGGCCGGGATTATTTGACGGATTCTGTACCGTGGAGGCCGATATGGTGACCGGCTGGGTGAGCGAACGCACCCGAACCGAAACACCGCCGCTCCTTACCGTAATGAACAGCGCGGGTGTTGAAGTGGCGCGCGGCCTGGCCAGGTTTGACGAACGCCCGGCGGACCCGCTTTTCGCGCCCGCACGGTTCAACCTGAAGCTCAGCAGCGATTGCTTCGGTGCCGGGGAAATGCTGCTTGACGTTTTTGCCAATGCTAAGCTGATCGGGCGGACGGGCTGCAATTTGCGAGTCCATGCGAACCTGGAATTCATTTCCTCGGAACAGGTTACAGGCTGGATCCACGCAGCGGATGTGCCTTCGCGCAATTTCGAACTTGATATCTATCGTGACGGCAAGCTGGTGGATACGACAGCTTGCGACCGCGAGCGCACCGATGTGAAAGCGCATTTTCCTGACTGCGTGACACCCGGCTTTGATATCGCGCTGCCCCCCGCGAATAACGCTGACGATGAGCCGGTGGCGATAAGCCTTCGCTTTAAGGATGGCGCCAGGGATTTGTTCGACGGGCCTTATCTGCTCGCCAAACGCCCAGCCGCCGTGGCGGCGATTTATAAGGCCGCACAATTGGCCAATGCGGAGCTGCCCGGCCTGGGTGCGGGCGAGCGGGCGGTGCTGACCGAAGCGTTGCGGGATTATCTCGCCAAAATGCGGAGCGGCGAAAGCGTGACTCTGAGCAAGCAGCCAGACACCGCGCCCGCGCCCGCGCTGCTGCGCATGGCGATCATCGTGCCGGTGTATCGCGGGGTGGAGGTAACGAAAGCCTGCATTGAATCCGTGCTGGCGCACCGCAACCCGGCAACGGACCAGCTTATTCTCATCAATGATTGTTCACCCGATGCGGAGATGGCCGGGATGCTGGCGGCGTATCGCCACCACCCGCATGTCGTACTGCTGGAAAACGCGCAGAATCTTGGCTTTGTCGGCACCGTGAACCGCGGCATGATGTTCTGCAAGGGCACTGACACGGTGCTGCTGAACTCCGACACCGTGCTGCACGCGGGCGGGTTGGATGAGCTGGCCAGCGTGGCCTACGCGCACCCGGAGATCGGCACCGTCACGGCCATGTCCAGCAACGCTACTATTTTCTCCTACCCCAGTGCTGAATTGCGCGAGGCAACGCTGCCGGATATTTCCTGGCCTGAGCTGGCGGCGCTGGCGCTCAGCGCAAACGCCGGAACCTGCGAGGACGTGCCCACGGGCCATGGGTTCTGCATGTTCATCAAGCGCCAGGTGATCAAGCGCATCGGGTTTCTGGATGAAGCCTTCGGGCGCGGCTATGGCGAGGAGAATGATTTTTGCGCCCGCGCCTCAGCCCTGGGCTACCGCAACGTGGCGGCGGGCGGCGTGCTGGTGGAGCACAAGGAAAGCATCTCCTTCGGCAATGAGCGCGAAAGCCTGCTGGCACAGAACCAGCCCAGGCTGAACGCGCTCTACCCCGAATATACGCCGTTGATTATGGCGTTTGAGCGACAGGACGGATTGCGCCGGCTGCGCTGGGCCCTGGACCGCGCCCGCCTTGCCCGCGCGCGGGAGGCCGGCACGCGTTTCGCGCTGGTGATCTCCAACGCACTGGAAGGTGGCACGCCAAAAGCCATCAGGGATATCGAGCGTGAAGTGGGCTATGGCGGGGCCACCAAACTCTCACTGAGCCTGACCGAAGGCGGGTTGATTGAGCTGAGCTGTGAAGCACCACTGCTCTGCGCGCGCTTTAAAGCGGCGGAGGTGACCGAGCTGTTCGCGGTGCTGGATGGCGCGGCCCCCGCGCTGGTATTGGCGCACCAACTTCTGGGTTTTCCGGCGGCAGTGCTGAGCGCCCTGGGCAACTGGCTGGAGAGCCGCCATAGCCTCTACTGGGCGCATGATTTCTATTCCTTCTGCCCGCGCGTAACGATGATCGACGCGATTGGCCGGTTTTGCGGCGGCGCGGATGCCGAGACCTGCGACCGCTGCGTCGAGCTGGGCGGGGCGCACGAGACCTCGGTGCTGAATGACCTTTCCACCGCTGAGCACCGCGCGCTGTTCGCGGCATTGCTGGCGCGCTTTACTCATGTCATCGCACCCTCGGCCAATGCGGCGGGTTACCTTGCCAGTATGGTCCCAGGGCTTAACCTCAAAGTGGCACCGCACCCGGAATCTGCCCAGGGTGCCGCTGGAGCCGCCCGCCAGGGCAGCGACGACGAGATTGTGATGCTGGGGGCAATCGGCCCACATAAGGGCTCGAACAAGCTGCTCGAAATTGCGCAGCGGGCGCGGCTGACGCATCCGCACCTGCATTTCCGTGTGATCGGCTACACGAACATGGACCGGGCGTTGAAGGCGGTTGGCAATGTCACCATTACCGGAAAATACACGCCCGAGGAACTGCCTGCGCTGCTGGCTGAAACCAAGGGGCGGCTGGCGCTGTTTCTACCCGCCTGGCCGGAGACATATTCCTATACCCTCTCGGAACTGGTGAAGCATGGTTTTATTCCGCTGGCGCCGGATATCGGCGCGCCGGCGGACCGCATCCGCAGGACAGGTTTTGGCGTGGTGTTCCCGTTTCCGGCCGATGCGGAAGGCGTGCTGAAGCTGATCGACGAGATTGCCGCCGGGCGCGTACAGGCCGTGGCCGAGGGCGCATTACCCGCCGCGTTTTTCCCGCAAAAGGCGGATCTGGCGGATTTGACCAGGATAATGCTGGGCGGGGAGCCACCCGCCCCCGAAGCGGAAAAACCGGTCAAGAAACCCAAGGCAAGGAAGGCCGAGGTGCTGCCGACTTCTTAGCCCGGTTTATGGCCGCTGCGGCATCGGTCCGTTTGCGATGGCGCATGCGGTGGGTTTTATATGACGCAAAGCACCCCCCCGCCACAAAACCGCCAAGCTGCCTGCGATCCAGCAGGGCAACGCCCGGCGGCAACCCGCCAACCCCATGCGCCGCGACATGCTGCGCCAGCGCCCGGGTGAGCAGCCCGGGGCCAGAAAGCAGCCAGGAGATCTCGCTATCCCCCCGGTTGACCGCATTGACCACCGCGCGCAAAGCCGCCTGCAAAACCGGATGGCCAGGGGCGGCGGCAATGAAATGATTCGCCGCACAGCCAAACTCCTCCTGCGCCAACACCAGGCCGGCACCGGGGGGCAACAACGCCTCCAGCGGGCGCAGGCAGCGGTCATCGGCATCGGCATAGATGCCGCCTTCCTGCACCAGCCACGCGAGGCGAAAAATGTCTGCCTTTTGCGGCACTTCCTGCGTGCGTTGATAAGCCTGCAGAACAGGGGCGGGAAATTTCGCGTCGAGATAATCCCCGGCCTCAGCCTCGTTGAAGCACCGCCAGTTAAAACCTGGGTTATGGGCCCGCCAGCTCTGCATCAGCGCGCTTACATCTTCTGGCGGCTCTGGCTGGTCCCAGAACGCCGTTATGGAGCGGGGAATTGGTGGGGTCGTTTCCGGGCCGGGCGTAAAATCCATCCGCTCCGCCTGGCGCATAGCCAGCAGCAGGCTGGCGGCGGGGGCGGTGCTGTCCGGCACCTGCCGGGCCATTTCGGCCAGCGCCTCCAGCCGCGCTGCCGGAGGTTGCGTGCTTAAGTCCTCCAGGGCCGCGCAAAGCCCTTCATCCGCTGCGTATTCGTCGATGATCTGGCCGAGCAGGGATTGCGAAATATTGAGCGATTCCCCGCGCAGGCGGCGGTTGGAGGCCATCAGCTCATATTGCCTGTGCAAATGGGAGCGCGCGCCCGGAAGGTCGAAGCGCATCAGCTTCACCCGGCTCAGCGCCTCTTGCAGCAGAATATCGTTCGGGTTCAGCGCCGCCGCTTCCTCGTAATGGGCAAGCGCGGCATCCATCTGCCATAGGCTTTCGGCCAGCGCGCCAACGCAGCGGCGGCGGATCGCGCGCTCGGCCACATTAGTGGCGGGGATGCCGAACAGGCATTTCTGCAAGCTCGCGTCAGACCCGGCCAGAAGCTCGGTCTGGAAGCGTTCTGCCCAAAGCCAGAATGCCCGCGGAGCGGCGGCGGTGGCGGTGCGGGCGGCGTGCAGGGCTTCCTGCATCCGTCCGCTGCGGCGTAACAGCGTAACCCGCCAGTTTTGCAGCTGCGGCGTGGCACCGTGCTCCTGCTCCAGTGCCGTCAGGCCATCCAGCGCCTCCTCAAATCGGCCCTGCCAGGCCAGCGCGTCCAGCGTTCCAAAACGGAAGGCCATCTCACCGGGGTGGCGTTTTGCGGCAGCGCTGAAAATCTCGAAAGCTTGGGCGGCATCGCCCACCGCAAGCGCCTGGGCGGCGAGCTGGCCTACGGCGTCGCGATGGCCCGGATCTAATTCCAGCGCGCGGGCAAGATGGGCGTTGCCTTCCTGTTGGTGGCCCAGCCGGTAGTCTTGCCGCGCAAGCTCAGCCAGCAGGCCGGGGTTTTCCGGCTCCAGCGCCAGGGCTTCGGCGAAATGCGCCGCCGCGTCTTCCTCCAGCCCGGCCTCACGTTCAATATTGGCCAGGGTGAGCAATATTGAGGTTTGGCCAGGATGGACAGTGCGTAGCGCGAGCGCGGCTTGCCTGGCGTCATCAAATGCGCCCGTGTCACGCAGCACCTCGATCAACCCGAGCCTTGGGGAGAGCTCATCCGGTGCAAGGCGGATCGCTTCCTCGAAATGCCGCCGGGCCACGCCATGCGCGGATTGGGCACGGGCGCAATGGCCAAAACCCTGTTCCACCGGCCAGGATTGGGGAAAATCCGCCGCCACCTGGGTAAGTACGGTTTTTGCCTCCTCAACCCGGCCCAGAACGCGCAGCTCCTCCGCCACGTCCAACCCGCGCCAGACATCGCCGGGGGCCAGCGCCGCCGCTTGGGTGAACCAGCCCAGCGCCGCCGCGCGGTCTCCTCCGGCACGGGCAATATGGCCGAGCGCAACATGGGCGTGCCAGAATTTCGGATGGGTCTCGAGCAGTGTCACCAGCGTTGACATGGCGTCTTGTGGGGCTCCGGATTCTCGCAGAGCAGCCGCGAGTTCCATCACCTGCCAGGGATCTTCCACCGCCAAACGCGCCGCAACGCGTAAAGCCTCGTGTGCTTCGTCCGGGTCCTGTGTGAGGGTGGCATATTTTGCCAGCCGGGCCGCCATCTCCGGTTCGGAGATGGTTAAAGGGCTGGTGAGAATGAAAATCGTGCCCGCCACCCGTGCGGCGATTTCCACTTGCCCTAAAGCAATGGCGGATACCGGCAGCTTCCAGGCGAAGCCGTAACAACCATCGCCTTTGCCTGCATCCTGCACATCCTGGCGATAAAGATCGGCCATGGTGCGACCCGCAAGCTTGCCGTTGAGAAGAATTTCAATCTCCAGCCGCCGCCCAGGCGTTGCTTCACACCAGGCCCAACCGCGGAGATTCAACCTCTCTCCCAGCAAATCCAGGTAACCGGTCAAATGGGTGGCAGTGGTGTCAGCGTTTTCCATAAGGCTTTGTTGCGGCATATTTTTGCTTCGCCTTTATTAGTTCAGGCCGTGACATTTGATTTATTGTCGTTGCATTGATGCGCGATTGCAACCTTACGCTGGCATCTGCGCAGCTATTGGTAAATTCCGGCGCGGCACACTAGGTAGGCCCAGGCACTTCAGGACATTGACGATGGATTTTGACCTCTTCGTGATTGGTGGCGGCTCGGGTGGGGTGCGTTGCGCGCGCATTGCGGCGGGGCATGGGGCGCGGGTTGGCATCGCCGAATCCCGTTTCTGGGGCGGCACCTGCGTGAATGTGGGCTGCGTGCCGAAAAAATTCATGGTGATGGCGGCGGAATATGGCGCGATGGCCGATGA
>JAGWIE010000027.1 GCA_028866445.1 Rhodospirillales bacterium
GCCGTCGCGGAACTCAAGCATTTCAGCAAGGCGGCGGCGCGCTGTAATGTCAGTCAGCCAGCCCTTTCAGAGCAGATTCAAAAATTCGAGGCCCGGCTTGGCGTGACAATTTTTGAGCGCGGACGCCGCCAGGTGGCAGTAACCCCGGCAGGAGAGAAAATCGTCACGCAAATCGGCAAGGTGCTTAGCGCCGCGCGGGATCTTTTTGCGTTAAGTGCTGAAAGCAACGCGCTCACGGGCGCCTTGCAACTCGGCGCCATCGAAACGCTTGGGCCCTATTACCTGCCATTCCTGTTGAGCCTGCTGAAAGCAAACATGCCAACGCTGGAGCCCCATTTAAGCGAAGGCCGCACCGCTGCGCTCACTGAAAAACTTCGCCGCGGCATGGTAGATCTCATTATTACAGCGGAAGCTGAGGAACCAGGGCTTGGCGCTGAGCCGCTCTTCTTTGAACCGTTTCTGCTCGCGGCACCGCCCCGGCATAAAATTGCAGGCGCCGCGCGCGTAAACCTAAAGCAATTACCTGTAAGCGAATTGTTGCTGCTGGAAGAAGGGCATTGCCTGCGTGACCAGGCATTAGCACTTTGCGCTGCCGAGCCGGGGGCGATGCGCCATTCAACCAGCCTGGAAACGCTGTGGCATATGGTCGCGGTGGGGGAGGGGATATCACTGCTTCCAGCACTGGCCCTGGCTGCAAGGCCGGATTTACGGGCACGGATTACCACCCGCCCTTTGGAAGATGCAGCCGGGCGTTGGCTTAGTTTAAAATGGCGTGCCTCCGACCCGCGCGAGGCGCGGTTCAGAGAGCTGGCGGCAGTGTTAAGGCAAAATCCGCCGCCAGGGTTGAAGGCTTAAAACCCTTCCAGCACAAGCTTGCCCATGGCGTTGCCCGTCTCCAGCGCCGCATGGGCACGGATAAGATTAGGCGCGTTGATCGGCCCAAAATTCTCCGTCATCGTGGTCTTCAGCGTACCGTTATCAACCATATGGGCAATCGCCTCCAGCGTGCGGTGCTGCACACCCATGTTCTGCGTATGCAAAACGCCACGGGTGAACACATATTCAGTGTGCAACGTGGCACTTTTGCGAATCAACGGCGAGATATTCAGCTCCCCGGTATTGGATTCGATAATGCCGATTGACCCTTCCGGTGCCAGCAGCTCCACCAGTTTGCGAAAATGCTGCTTAATCTGCGCCACGCAGAAGATATAACCAGGAGGTGTAAGCCCCGCCTGCAAAATCTGCGCGCCAAGATCGTGCTGGTGATTGAGCACATGATGAGCGCCGAGCGAGCGGCACCACTCAGCCCTATCCGGACTGGACGCGGTGGCGATCACGGTCATGTCGGTCAGCTGCGCCGCGAGCTGAATGGCCATCGACCCCACACCACCCGCACCGCCCACAATCAGCAGCGTGCCGCCATGGGGCTGGTCACGCGGTATGCGGAACCGCTCGAACAGCATTTCCCAAGCGGTCAGTGCTGTTAACGGCAGCGCAGCGGCTTCAGCAAAGCTCAGCGTTTTTGGCTTGTGGCCCGCAATGCGGTCGTCCACCAGGTGAAATTCGGCATTCGTGCCAGGCCGGTCTGGCACACCAGCATAAAAAACTTCATCGCCCACGGAAAAATTTTGCACATCAGGGCCAATGGCGCGCACAATGCCGGCAGCGTCAAAGCCCAGCACGCGCGGCTCGCCCAACGGCTCCGCCGCCTGGCGGATTTTCGTGTCCACCGGGTTAACTGAAACCGCTTTAATCTCAACCAGCAGATCATGGTGCCTTGGCACGGGCACAGGAAGCTCAATATCCTCCAATGCATCAATCGCGGTAACGGGGCGGGAATGGGTAAAGGCAACGGCTTTCATGGCGTGAGTCTCACTTAGGTTGGCCTGCTATCACCATGATATTCTTCGCCTAATTTACCCGATGCGCAACAGGCTAACGCCGTCGCTGGCCAGCCATGCGGTTGCCGCTGACCTGTGTGGTGTAAGTTCATCAGTAAGCTGCCAAAACAGCTTGCCGTGGTTCATGTGTTTAAGATGCGCCACTTCATGCGCCACCACATAATCCTGCACAAAATCCGGCGCACAGATCAGCCGCCAGCAAAAGGCCAATGTTCCATCTGGCGCGCAGCTCCCCCAGCGGGATCGTGTGTCTTTTATCCGCACAGACTTGAGCCGCAGCGCCGCGCGCTCAGCGGTAATGGCAGCCATGGCGGCCAGGCGCTGGCGGGCGAGACGTTTCAGGCAGTCAGCCACGCGCCGAGCAAGAAATTCAGGCCCGCCGGTTACAAAAATTTTTCCGTCTTCCACCCAAGCACCGCCTCGCCCGGTTGGCACATGTACAATCTCATGCGGCAGCCCATTCACCGGCACCATCGCGCCGGGTTTCAGCGCCAAAGCCTGGGGCAGGGCTTCCAGCCGATCACTCACCCAGTCCTCATGCGCCTGCAAAAGTGCGAGCCCTGCCCGGCGGGAACCGCGCATGGGCAAGGTAATCACCACGCCCTGGGCTGGGTCCACGCGGAGTGAAATTCGGTGCGCCCGCGCTGATCGTTTAAAAGCCACGGTAATCAGCGCGCCGCGCACTGGCACCATCTCGGTGGTCAGCGGCTCCAGGCTCACGGCCGCCGCCCAGGCATTTTGCCCGGCCAATCCGTAACATGGTGCTCCAGCGGGCCGGCATGGCGTTCATCTATGCAGCGTCCCGCCACGGAAGCCCCGGCCTCAACCACACTCTCTGGCTTGCCGCTGCGCAAAGGATGCCAGGATGGTAAATCCTTACCTTCTTGCACCAGCCTGTAGGCGCAGCTTGGCGGCAGCCAATCTATTTTCTCCAGCCGTTTGGGCGTGAGCTTTATGCAATCCGGCACCAGGGATTTGCGGTCGGCGTAATTCCGGCAGCGGGCGGTTTCGATATCCAGCAAGCGGCAGGCCACATTGGTGAACTCAATCTCGTCGGTATCGTCGTCTCGCAGCTTGTGCAGGCAGCAGCGCCCGCACCCGTCACAGAGCGATTCCCACTCCGCCCGGCTCATCTGCGCCAATGTTTTCGTGCGCCAGAATCCCATGCTCGCAGCATAGCCGAGCTTTATTCGCCACGCCACAACGCATGCCGCATTGCGAGGGCAGGCCCCGGCATGTCACACTACCCGCATGTTAAGACGCATCATGTTAACTGGCCTTGGCGCCGCCCTGGCCTTACCGCAAGCAAGCTGGGCAGCGCAGGGCTTTCCCGCCTTTCTGGCGCAATTGCAGGCGCGAGCCCGCGAAGCTGGCATCCCGGAATCGATCATCCGGGCCAGTACTTATGGGCTGGTGCCCAACCAGGACGTGCTGAAGCTGGATCATCACCAGCCGGAATTTACCCTCACCTGGGCACAATATTCCAGCCGGGTGCTCAGCCAGACTCGCATCGCCACCGGGCAGGGCAAATACCAGCAAACACAGAACCTGTTTGCCGCCATTACCAGCCGCTACGGCGTTTCGGCGGATGTCATGCTGGGCATCTGGGGGCTGGAGACGAATTTCGGTGCCAACCAGGGCAGCTTCAATGTTATAGACGCTCTCACCACCCTCGCATGGGACCGGCAGAGCCATTATTTCGGCAATGAGGTCATCAAGGCAATGACAATCGTCGCGCGGGGCGATGCGCCAGTCGCCAATCTGCTCGGCTCTTATGCAGGTGCCATGGGCCAGCCGCAATTCATGCCCAGCACTTACCTCACCACAGCGGTGAGCTTTGCGGGCAATGGCGCGCCGGATATCTGGAATTCCGATGCCGATGCTCTGGCTTCCATGGCCAATTATCTGGCCAAGGCCGGGTGGCAGGCGGATCAGCCATCCTCCGAGGCTGTGCTCGCCCCCACCAATATCAACATCGCGATGACCGGGCGTGAGAACGTTCAAACAATCGCTTACTGGCAGCGGCTGGGGGTGCAACGCCTGCCGGGTGCCTTCGCTTTGCCACCTGACATGCCAGCCGCCTTGCTGCTGCCCGATGGCGCTGGCGGCCAGGCGTTTCTGGTTTACCAGAATTTCACCGCCATCCGCCGCTATAATCCGTCTGATTACTACGCGCTGGCCGTCGGCTCGCTGGGGCGGATGATCCTGGCATGATCAACCGGTTTATCCTCGCCCTTTGCGCCGCCCTGGCGGGCTGTGTGCCTCATGGGCCGCCGCCGCCAGCACCAGGGCCGGTAACTTACACCATCGGCAACCCGTATCAGGTGGGCGGCGAATGGCGCTACCCGCGCGAATTTGGCAGTTACGATGAAACGGGGCTCGGCGTTATCATTGCGCATGGCGATAACGCCTACACCGCTGATAACGAGCTTTACGACCCCAACGGCTTGATGGCCGCCAGCCCGGTGCTGCCGCTGCCCAGCATCGTCACTGTCACCAATCTGGTAAATGGCTATTCCGTGCAAGTGCGGGTGAATGAGCGTGGACCGAATATCCCCGGCCGCCTTATCGCCGTCACCCCGCATGTTGCGCAATTGCTCAACTTTCCTTCCGGCGGCGTGGTGGAGGTTGAGGCAAAGCTGGACAGCCAGGCAAGTGCCGCCCTGCAGGGCTCCCTGGGTGCCGGGCCACATCTCTCAGCCGCACCGGTGGCGGGTATCACCGCGCAAAGTCTGGCCCCGCCTGGCTCCGGCGGTGCGGCAGGAGCGGCCCAGCAGCTCGTAACCGCCAACACCTCTGGCCCGCAAAATGCGGCCCCACAGCTTTCCGGCCAGGTAAGCGTTACCACCCCGGCTCCAGGGCCGCTCTGGGTACAGATTGCGGGCTTCGGCAGCGAAAGCGATGCCGCACGCACAATCGCCCGGCTTTATGGAATGCCCGCCCAAATCGTGCCGGTATTCGGCGGAGACCGCACATTATGGGCTGTAAACACCGGGCCATATCACTCTGTTGAAGCAGCTGACCAAGCCTTGCAGCAGGTTCTGCAAACCGGCATCGCCGGGCCTGAAATCGTCGTGCGGTAACAATTGACCGGGCAGGGATTGTTCATCACGCTGGAAGGCGGGGAGGGTGTGGGCAAATCCACCGCCGCCGCCGGGCTTGCCGAAGCGTTGCGGGCTGAAGGCCAGCAGGTGCTGCTCACCCGCGAACCGGGCGGCACCAAGGGGGCGGAGGCGATCCGCGCCTTACTGCTGAACCAGGAGCTTCCGCTGGACCCGCTGGCCCAGACCATGCTGCATTTCGCCGCGCGGATGGACCATGTGAACCGCGTCATCCGCCCGGCATTGGCGCGCGGCGTCATCGTCATCTGCGACAGGTTTCACGATTCAACCATGGCCTATCAGGCTTATGGCCAGGGCGTGCCGCAGGCGGATATCCGGACTCTTATTCAGCTCACTGGCTTGAAACCAGACCTTACTTTCCTGCTGGAACTTTCTGAAGATGAAGCAAAAAGCCGTATAACCGCCCGCGCCAGCGGCACCGACCGCTACGAGGCAATGGATGCCGCGTTTTTCGCCCGTGTGCGGGAAGGCTTTGCCGCCATCGCCCAGGCGGCGCCCGAGCGTTTCGCGGTCATCAACGCCAGCCCGGCCCCGGCGGCCGTGGTGGCTTCCATGCGCCAGGCATTGCGCGAACGGGCAGGGCGTTAATGCCGCCAGCCCCTCGCGCCAACCCACATTTCCGGGGCCATGAGGAGGCAGTAAACGCGCTGCATCAGGCCGCCATCTCTGGTCGCTTGCACCATGGCTGGCTGCTGGCCGGGCCACCCGGCATCGGCAAGTCCACACTGGCTTACCGCTTCAGCCGCTGGCTGCTGGCGGGCGGGCAAACACCAAACCTCGCCGTGCCGGAAACCAATGGTGTGTTCCGCCGTGTTGCTGCCAATACCCACCCGGATTTCTTCACCGTCGAGCGCCGGGTAAATGAAAAAACCGAGAAGCTGCAAGGCGAGATCGTTATAAAAACCGTGCAGGAGGCCAGCGCCTTCATGCGCCTCACCCCTGCTGAGGGCGGCTGGCGCGTGGTGGTGGTGGATGGTGCCGAGGACATGAACCCCAATGCCGCCAACGCGTTGTTGAAACTGCTGGAGGAACCGCCACCCCGCGCCATTCTGCTGCTAGTGAGTGCCGCCCCTGGCAGGCTGCTGCCCACCATCCGCAGCCGTTGCCGTGTATTGCCGATGTCACCGCTGCCAGAAGCCCCCATGCGCGCCTTGCTGGCCGATTACGCGCCGGAAATTGACGCAACCCGGATGATCGAGCTTTCCGAAGGCAGCATCGGCAACGCGCTCACCCTGGCGGAAGGCGATGGCATGGCCCTGGCGGCATTGGTGGACGAAGCCCTGGACGCAAAGGTGAACCCCGCCCGCGCCCAAACCATAGCGGATAACGTGGCCCGCGCCGTGGAAGGCGTGGACAAGTTCGAGCTGTTCTTCGCCCTGCTGCGCACCCGCCTTGCCGCCCGCACCCGGGCTGCGGCCCGGGCAGGTGCCACGCATCTCTCCCATAACGTCACGCTCTGGCAGGATTTTGGAAAACTGGAGCGCGAAGTGTTAGGACTGAACCTGGATAAGCGCGCCGCCGTCGTCCTGGCGCTGGAACAACTGCACAGATCATGACCAAGACGAAGTTTTATATCACCACGCCGATTTACTATGTAAACGGCGCGCCGCATCTCGGCCACGCCTACACCTCCACCGCGTCGGATGTGCTGGCCCGCTGGCACCGTCTGCAAGGTGATGACGTATTCTTCCTCACCGGCACGGATGAGCACGGCCAGAAGGTGGAAGCCGCCGCCCTGGCCGCCGGCATCGCCCCGCAGGCATTCGCAGATCGCGTCTCGGCAGATTTCGAGGACATGGCGAAGACGATGAACATCTCCAACGATGATTTCATCCGCACCACCTCCGCCCACCACAAGCAAGCCTGCCAGACCATCTGGAAAAAGCTTGAGGAAAACGGCTTCATTTATCTCGGCGCTTATGAGGGCTGGTACGCGGTGCGCGACGAAGCGTTTTACGACGAAGCCGAAACCGCCCTAAAGCCGGATGGCACGCGCTATGCCCTGTCTTCCGGGGCCGCTGTGGAATGGGTGGTGGAACCAAGCTATTTCTTCAAACTAAGCGCCTTTCAGGACAAACTTCTCGCATTCTATGAGGAAAATCCTGGCTTCATCGCCCCCACCGCCAAGCGCAACGAAATCCTCTCCTTCGTGCGTGGTGGCCTGAACGATCTCTCTATCTCCCGCACCTCCTTCTCCTGGGGCGTGCCGGTGCCGGGCGACGAGAAGCACGTGATGTATGTCTGGCTGGATGCGCTGGTGAACTACCTCACCGCTGCTGGCTACCCAGACGACACCGCCGAACGCTGGAGCTATTGGCCCGCTAGCCTGCATCTGGTCGGCAAGGAGATCGTCCGCTTCCACGCTGTTTATTGGCCCGCATTCTTAATGGGGGCAGGGCTGGCGCTGCCAAAAAAAGTGTTCTCCCATGGCTGGTGGACGGTCGAGGGCGAGAAAATGTCCAAATCCCTCGGCAATTTCATTGATGTCCGGCCTCTGGTGCAGGAATTCGGGCTGGACCAGATCCGCTATTTCATCCTGCGCGAAGTTCCCTTCGGCAATGATGGTGATTTCTCCCGCGAGGCCCTGAAGCGCCGTATCAATTCAGATCTCGCCAATGGCATCGGCAATCTGGCGCAGCGCACGCTCTCCTTCATTGGCAAAAACGCTGGTGCCGCCGTGCCACCCAAGGGCGCATTGCAGGAAGCTGACGAGGGGCTGCTTGCCACCACCCACGCCCTACCGGAAAAAATCCGCGCGGCGATGGAAAAGCTCGCCTTCCACGAGGCGCTGGACGAAGCCTGGCGCGTCATCCGCGCTGCTGATGGCTATATCGACACGCAAGCCCCCTGGAGCCTTCGCAAAACCGACACCGACCGTATGAATACCGTACTCAATACGCTGTGCGAGGTGTTGCGCACGCTGGGCGTGGTGTTGCAGCCTTTCATGCCGGAAACCATGAGCAAATTGCTGGATTATTTGGGCTTAAGCAAGGACCGCTCACTTTCCGTGCTGAACACGCCGCTGATTGAAGGCACGCCTCTGCCGCCACCCGCCGGCCTGTTTCCGCGCGTGGTTGAGGCGGCCTGATGCTCGTCGATTCCCACTGCCATCTCGATTACTTCTCTCAGCCCGGCGAGCAGGCGGAGATCGTCGCCCGCGCCGTTAAAGCCGGGGTTGCGGAGATGGTGACCATTGGCGTTACGCTGGCGCAGAGCCGCGAGGCCATCGCCATCGCCGAGGCTTACGATAATGTCTGGGCCTGTGTCGGCATCCACCCCAACCACGCGGCGGATGTGCTGCCAGTGGTGGAGCCGGAGGTGCTGGCCACACTCGCCGCTCACCCCAAGGTCATAGGCATCGGCGAATCGGGCCTGGATTATTTCTACGACAAAGCGCCGAAGGATGTGCAGGAACAGAATTTCCGCGCCAATATCCGCGCCGCGCGCCTCGCGGGCCTACCCATCTGCATCCATGCCCGGGACGCTGACGCCGACATCGCCAGCATATTGCGCGAGGAACGGGCAGGGGGGCATTTCGACTTTCTGCTGCATTGCTTCTCCTCAACCCGCGCGCTGGCAGAAGCGGCGATGGAGATGGGCGGGTATTTCTCCTTCTCTGGCATCCTCACCTTCCCGAAAGGCGAAAACGTCCGCGAGGTCGCCGCCATGGTGCCAGAGGATAGAATCCTGGTGGAGACGGATAGCCCCTATCTCGCCCCCGCACCATATCGCGGTAAGCGCAACGAGCCTGCCTACACCGCCTTTACCGCTGCCAAACTGGCGGAAATTAGGGGGCTTACGCCAGCCGCGCTGGCAGCACTCACCACCCGCAATTTCCGTACCCTGTTTGCGAAAACCGCGCGATGAAGCTCACCCTGCTGGGCACCGGCGGCTCAGCCGGGCTGCCGCAGATCGGCGGGGCGGACGGCAAAGGCGATTGGGGCCAAGCCGACCCCAGCGAGCCGCGCAACCGCCGCTCACGCCCCAGCATGGTCATTGAGACGGATACAGGGCAGAACATCCTCGTCGATACCTCGCCCGATATGCGCTACCAGCTCACGGGTTGCGGCATTGGCCGGGTTGATGCCCTGCTGTTCACCCACGCCCATGCGGACCACGTGGCCGGGCTGGACGATGTGCGCATCCTAAACCGCATCCTCGGCGCGCCAATTCCAGCCTATGCCACGGCCGAGGTGTGGGACGAGCTGCAGCAGCGCTTCGCCTACGCTTTCCGGCCCTGGAAGGGCGGGTTTTTCGGCCGGCCGGTCATGGAGACAACTGAAATCATCCCTGGCCAGAGCTTACAGATTTGCGGGCTGAACATCCTGCCCATTGCGCAGGACCATGGCTACACGCAAAGCCTCGGCCTGCGTATTGGTGATATCGCCTATTGCACGGATGTCGTGCGGCTGGATGAAACCGCCCTGGCCGCCTTGCGCGGCATAAAGACCTTCATCATCGATTGCTTCACCCCCGCGCGCGACCACCCGACCCATGCGGGCCTGCCTACGGTGATGAATTGGGTTGAAACCTTGCGCCCGGCCCGCACCATCCTTACGCATATGGGCCCGGCAATGGATTACCGCTCGCTTCTGGCCATATTGCCGCCCGGCATCGAGCCTGGCTATGACGGCATGACCATCAGCGCATAAACTTGGCAGCGCAAAAAAATGGCCCGGAAAACACCCCGGGCCATAAAGTACCTGCATCACAAAGTTTAAGCGGCGGCGCGGCTGTTTGGCATCTGGGCTGCCAGTGTCGCGCGAATGGCCTGCGGCAACTGCCTGGCGGATTTCACCCGCGGATAAGCCATTTCCAGCTTCCCTGGTGCATCACCATAAATCGCCGCGTGCTCGGCCCAGTTGTCGAACACCATCCTGTCCACATTGTCGATGAACGTTTCCACCGAAACACCTTCGGCAAGTATCAGGTCGTGCTCATCAACCTCGATATGATAATAAACGAAATTTTCGCTTATCGGCTCACGCAGAATGGTCTCTCCATTCACCAGCGCGCCTGCGTTCACCAGCGTATTCCCAATCAACAAGGCATGGTCTGGGGAAATCAGCAGGTCGCGGGAAGGGGAGTGGCCATCCAGCGCCCCGGCGCGAATACGCACAGGTAAAACCCGCAGCGGGTCGGCAAACCGCGGAGAAACTGAACGGCGGCCAATCCAGCGCACCGGCACGGCATCGCCCTTATCGGTTAACACGAGATCGCCAAGCCTAAGTTCATCCACCCGCTTTTCGCCATAAGGTGTGGCGATAAGCGTTTCCCCGAGGAAGCAGGCCGTGCTGCCAGCGGCGGCATCCAGTGTCACACTAAAGGCACCGCTGCTGCCGGTTTCGGTCACGGTCAACGGGCCTGTGTGCCCCACATTCACCGTGCCTGTAGGCAAAGCCGTGCCCGCAACCGTTACGCTCCCAAGCGAAGTGCCGCCCGCGTTAAACAATGTGATGGTCTGCCCGCCGGTGGTATTGGTTATGCTGTAGGAACCTAGAGGTTGGGCAAGATTCG
>JAGWIE010000325.1 GCA_028866445.1 Rhodospirillales bacterium
GAAGAGGTGGGGCTGGACCCGGCGCAGGTGGAAATTCTGGGCCGGATGGATGATTACGTGTTGACGGTAACGCAATTTCATATCTCCCCGGTGGTGGCGCTGGTGCCCGAGAAGGTGGCTTTGCTGCCTGCTGATGAGGAGGTGGAGGAATTGTTTCTTCTGCCCTTCGCGGATTTGTTGAACGCCGAATACCCTGTGCGCCGGAAGGCGATCAGGCAGGTGGGCGTGAGGGAGTTCTGGGTGTGGCCGCATAAGGACCATGTGATCTGGGGTGCGACGGCGGAGATTTTGTACCGGCTGGCACAGCGGTTGCGGAGTGTTGCGTGATGAAGCTGCCGGGCATGGACGAGGTTTGGGCAGCATTGCCGGAAGCGCGGGTGGTGGGCGGTGCCGTGCGCGACATGCTGGCGGGCTATGAGGTAGCGGATGTTGATTTTGCCTCGCCGTTGAAGCCAGAGGCAGTGATGGCGCGGGCGAAGGCTGCGGGGTTGAAGGCAGTGCCGACCGGGATTGAGCATGGCACGGTGACAATTATTGCCGCGGGGCGCGGGTTTGAGGTGACCACCTTGCGCCGGGACAAGGAGACGGATGGGCGGCACGCGGTGGTGGAGTTTACCGATGACTGGCGCGAGGATGCGGCGCGGCGGGATTTCACCATGAACGCGATGAGCCTTACGCAAGGCGGCGAGGTGTTCGATTATTTTGGTGGGCGCGCGGATTTGGCGGCTGGAATAGTGCGGTTTGTGGGCGCGCCGGGCGCGCGGATTGCCGAAGATTATTTAAGGATTTTGCGGTTCTTCCGGTTTTTTGCGCGCTATGGGCAGGGCGCGGCGGATGCCGAGGCGGTGGCGGCGATTGCGGCCGGACGAGAGGGGCTGCGCCGACTTTCCGTGGAGCGCGTGTGGAGCGAGGTGAAGAAGATTTTGGCGGCCCCTGACCCCGTGCCGGCGATGGCGCTGATGCAAAAGACCGGCGTGCTGGATATTGTGCTGCCTGGGGCGGATGTGGCGCGGCTGGCGGCGCTGGTGGCGAAGGGCGCGCCGGTTGAGCCATTATTGCGGCTGGCGGCGTTGACCGATGAAGAACTGGCGGAACGGTTGCGGTTAAGCGGTGCTGAGGCGGTGCTGTTGGCGGGGTGGCGCGAGACGTTTGTGCTGAGACCGGGGGATGAAGATGCGGCGTTACGCCGGGCGCTGGCGGATTCGCCGCATGAGGCGTTGATTGGCCAGAGCTGGCTGTGGGACGGTGATGGGGCCGGGTTACGGGCGCGGCTGGCTGGCATGGCGCGCCCGGTATTTCCGCTGCAGGGCCGGGATTTGGTGGCGTTGGGTATAGAGCCGGGGCCGCGCCTGGGCGTTGTTTTGGCGGAGGCGCGGCGCTGGTGGATGGAAGGCGGCTGCGTGGCTGACAGGGCTGAATGTTTGGCACGGGCGCGGGATTTCGCGGTTTAAACCGCGATGCGGACGCCGAGCTCAACCACCCGGTCTGACGGGATGCGGAAGAATTCCGTGGCGGTGATGGCGTTGCGGGCCATGAACAGGAACAGCCAGCGGCGGATGAAGCGCAGCTTGGGCACAGAGGCCGGGACCACGGTTTCCCGGCCAAGGAAATAGCTGGTTTGCATGGCCTTGAATTCGATGCCTTGGGCGGTGAGGCTTTCCAGCGCGCGGGGGACGTTCGGGCTTTCCATGAAGCCGTAATAGAGCGTGACTTTGTAGATGCCAGGGGCCGCTTCTTCGACCTGCACGCGCCCGCCGGGGTCTGCCTGGGGAACATCCAGATTGCGGACGGTGACGAAGAAAACCTGATCATGCAGCACTTTGTTGTGCTTGAGGTTATGCAGGAGCGCGTTGGGCACGTAGTCGAGATTGCCGGTCATGAATACGGCGGTGCCGGGAACGCGCACGATGCGCGATTGCGGCAGGCGGTTGAGGAAGGTTGTGAGGGGCAGGCTGTCCTGCATCCAGCGGGCGAGGATGAGATTACGCCCGCGCCGCCAGGTGGTCATGATGAGGATAATGGAAAAGCCGATGGCGAGCGGGACCCA
>JAGWIE010000326.1 GCA_028866445.1 Rhodospirillales bacterium
CTGCTTACATTTTTCTACCGGCAGATGCCGCAGCTTATTGAGCAGGGTTATCTCTACATCGCGCAGCCGCCGCTCTACCGTGCCAAGCGTGGCAACGACCAGCGCTATTTGAAGGATGATGCCGCACTTGAAGCCTTTCTGCTCGACCGCGCCTTGGGTGGCTCGGTGCTGAGTAGTGACACCCTGACGCTGACGGGCGATGATCTACGCGAAGCGTCTGCCTGGATTGGCCAGGTGGTGCACCGGCTCCAGGCAATGGAAAACACGCTGCCGCAACAATATCTCGAACAGATTGCGATTGCCGGGCTGATGTCTCAGGCGGCACTGGGCGATGCCGCAAAGGATGCGGCGCTGGTGGCACGGCTGAATGGCATTTCAGCGCCCACGGAACGCGGGTGGATTGTGACCTCCGATGAAGCCGGGGTGAAGCTGGGCCGCACCGTGCGTGGCGTGGCCGAGCATTACACGCTGGATGCGATGACCTTGCGGACCGCCGAGGCGCGCTACCTTGCCGAGCGTGGCGAAAGGTTGGCTGAGATATTTGCTGAAAACGCGACCCTCTCAATTGATGGCGGAATGGCCAAGCCTGTGCATGGCCCGGCGGCGATGTGGGAAACGCTGCTGGCCCATGGCCGCAAGGGCATGGTGATCAGCCGCTTCAAAGGCTTGGGGGAGATGAACCCTGAAGAATTATGGGCAACAACGCTGGACCCAAAAATGCGGCGCCTGTTGCAGGTGAAAATTGCCGATGCCGAGGGCACCGACCAGATATTCACGACGCTGATGGGCGACGTGGTGGAGCCGCGCCGCGAATTTATCGTGAACAACGCGCTGCGGGTGGCAAATCTCGACACCTGATAAAGTGCGGCGCGTTTGCAGGCTGGCGCGCTGTTTAGCCGGGTTATTTAGTGCTGGGTAATGCCGCGCCAACATGTGCCCCGCCACGAATCTCTGCCAGTTTCATCTGGCGGTGGCGTTCTCTGTAACTGGCGCGTTGCGCGTCACTGCGCTCTTCATGGCAGGCAGAACAGCTAACGCCCTCTTCGAAAAGAGGCGATAAACGCTCAGCCTCGTTCACGGGGCGGCGGCAGGCGAAGCACATATCATGCTTGCCCATCGTCAGGCCGTGCTCAAGCGACACGCGCTGGTCGAACACGAAGCATTCGCCTTGCCAAAGGCTTTGCTCAGGCGGCACAACTTCGAGATATTTTAGAATACCGCCTTCCAGATGATAAACCTCTTCAACCCCTTCGCTTTTCAAAAAAGCGGTGGATTTTTCACAACGTATGCCGCCGGTGCAAAACATTGCCACTTTTGGCGGCGTGCCTTGGCCGAATAATCTCTCCCGCTCGGCACGGAACCATGCTGGAAATTCCCTGAAACTCTGTGTGCCCGGGTTGATGGCGCCAGCAAAACTGCCAACGGCAACTTCGTAGTCGTTGCGCGTGTCGATCAGGATTGTGCCAGGCTCGCTCACCAGCGCATTCCAGTCTTGCGGTGGTACATAATGCCCGGCATCGCGAAGTGGATCGATATCCGGCTGGCCCATGGTGACAATCTCTCGCTTTACCCGCACCTTCAGCCGATGAAACGGCAGTGCTGGCGCGCGGGAGAACTTGGCCGAGAGGCTGGCGCAGCCCGGCAATTGTTGAATATGGGCAAGCACGGCTTCAATGGCGGCATCTGTTCCGGCGATGGTGCCGTTAATGCCCTCCGGGGCCAGAATGATGGTGCCTTTTACGCCCAGTGCTTGGCAAAGCTGAACCAACCCGGCTTGCATGGCGGCGCAATCCTCAACCGGCACGAATTTATAAAGTGCCGCGACACAGATTGGCAGATTGGTTTCTGGCGTTGTCATCACGTGGCTCATCAACAGCGTTGGTTACTGGCTGAACGCGTTTCCAACCTGGTGTGCCGTATGCACAATGGCATCGCCGGTGGCGTTGGCACCGTCGCTAAAGCCTTTCCCAATGTCGTTGAAACCGCTGCCGATATGGCTCTGGCCAAGATTATCTCCCGCAGCGTTGAAATCGCCTTGCGCACG
>JAGWIE010000327.1 GCA_028866445.1 Rhodospirillales bacterium
TCCAACAATGCCGGAGCGGAGCAGCAATATTACGGGCAGCAATTAGATGCCCGGCAGATTGTAATGGACGGCCAGGGCAATAATCCAGGTGCCAACCCGCTGCGCGAAACACTCGCCCGTTATGCGGCACCTGCCGGGCTTACCCCGGCACCAATGGCGCCGCCGCAGGACCAGATGCAGCAACCCATGCAACAGCAAATGCAACCGATGCAACCCATGCAGTCTGCCCCCATTCAGCAGGCACCGCTGCAACAGCCTTAATCCGAATAAAAACCCCGCTCAGGTGAGTGGGGTTTTTTGTTTCAGTACACGACGACGCTACGGATGCTCTCGCCCTTGCGCATCAGCTCGAAGCCTTCGTTGATCTGCTCGAAGGGCAGCACATGGGTGATGAGGCTGTCGATGTCGATCTTGCCCTCCATGTACCAATCCACAATCTTCGGCACATCGGTACGCCCGCGCGCGCCGCCGAAGGCCGTGCCTTTCCAGCTGCGGCCCGTTACGAGCTGAAACGGGCGGGTGGAAATCTCCTGCCCTGCCCCCGCCACGCCGATGATGATGGAGGTGCCCCAGCCGCGATGGGTGCATTCCAGCGCCTGGCGCATGACATTCACATTGCCGATGCACTCGAAGGAATAATCCGCCCCGCCATCCGTCAGGTTGACGAGATAGGGCACCAGATCCTCGCCGATTTCGGACGGGTTGACAAAATGCGTCATGCCGAATTTTTCGGCCATGGCTTTGCGGCCATTATTGAGGTCCACGCCGATGATTTTATCGGCCCCGGCGATGCGCGCGCCCTGAATCACGTTAAGGCCGATGCCGCCGAGCCCAAACACCACGACATTATCGCCCGGCCGCACTTTGGCGGTGTTGAACACGGCGCCGATGCCGGTGGTGACGCCGCAGCCGATATAGCAGATTTTCTCAAACGGCGCGTCCTCCCGCACTTTCGCCAGCGCAATTTCCGGCAGCACGGTACAATTCGCGAAGGTGGAGCAGCCCATGTAATGCATCACCGGCGCGCCATCGCAGGAGAAACGCGAGGTGCCATCCGGCATCACGCCCTTGCCCTGGGTGGCGCGGATGGCGGTGCAGAGATTGCTCTTTTGCGAGAGGCAGGTTTTGCACTGGCGGCATTCAGGCGTGTAGAGCGGAATCACATGGTCGCCTTTTTTCAGGGACGTCACGCCGGGGCCGATATCCACCACCACGCCCGCACCTTCATGCCCCAGAATGGCGGGGAATATCCCTTCCGGGTCCGCGCCGGAGAGCGTGTATTCATCCGTATGGCAAATGCCGGTGGCTTTTACCTCCACCAACACCTCGCCGAATTTTGGCCCGGCGATCTCTACGGTTTCCAGAGACAGCACTTTCCCCGGGGCACGGGCAACAGCAGCGCGCGTTTTCATGCTTCCACTCCCTTGAAGCTCGATGCCGGGTATCCTTGCGCAAATAACAGGGAGGTCAAGTCCGTATGTTCAACACGGTTGACAAGTTCTGCCGCCACGACGGGCTTGGCGCGGTAGGCAACACCCAGCCCGGCGGCTTGGAGCATCGGCAGGTCGTTGGCACCATCGCCCACGCTTAAGGTCGCGGTGAGCTTCACGGCCCGCTGGGCGGCAAACTCTTCCAGCGCGGCCAGCTTTGCTTGCTTGTCCAGAATCGGCTCGGCCACCTCGCCGGTCAGCGCCGCGCCGTCATCCAGCAGAATATTGGCGCGATGGGTGGCAAAGCCCAGCTCCTGCGCCACACGGGCGGTGAAAAAACTGAACCCGCCAGAGATGAGCGCGGTGGTGGCACCAAAGGCGTTCATGGTGGCCACCAGGGTTTTCGCCCCCGGCATATAACGTATTTCTTTCCAGGTTTCCTCCAACGCGCTCAGCCTCAGGCCCTTCAGCAGCGCCACGCGCTCATGCAAAGCAGCGGCGAAATCCAACTCGCCGTTCATCGCGCGGGTGGTGAGGGCGGCAACCTGCTCCTTCACCCCCGCGAAGGCGGCCAGCTCGTCCAGCGTTTCGGCGGTGATGATGGTG
>JAGWIE010000328.1 GCA_028866445.1 Rhodospirillales bacterium
GGCAACGCGATCAGCTCTCTGGCGGACATCAGAAAAGCCTAAACGCTTCGCAGCGGCGGCCGCACCAGTTTGCGGTAAAGATGCCAGGTGGAATGGCCCAAAATCGGCAGCACCAGAATCAGCCCGACGAAACACGGCAAGGCACCCACGAACAAAGCGCCTGCCACCAGCAGGCCCCAGGCGCCAAGCTGCACCGGGTTGCGCCGCACCGCTATCAACGAGGCGGAAATCGCGGTGCGCAGTGTTACCGGCCGGTCCAGCATCAGCGGGAAGGAGACAACGCTGATCGCCAGCACGCCCGCCATGAACACAATTCCCACGGCCCAGCCCAAACCAATCATCGCCCAGCCCGCCGAAGTGGTGAAAATCTCCCGCGCAAATGCCCCTAGCGAAACCGGCGCCGCCGGGCCCAAGGTGATATCGTAAATGCCCTGCGCCACAGCCAACCAAACAAGAAACAGCGCGACAAGCAGCAGGCCGAGCAGCGCAATGGGGCCGATAGAGGGCGCACGAAGCACGTTGAACATGTTAAGCCAGCGTATCTTGCCGGTCGTCTCGCGCTGGCGGCTCATCTCATAAAGCCCGATGGCAAAAAGCGGCCCCACCAGCACAAAGCCCGCGGCGGTGGGAAACAGCAACGGTAGCAAGCCGTTTTTCGCCTCGGCACCAGCTATGAAAAACCCAATGACCGGATAGATCAGGCAGAGAAACATCACATCCGTCCGGCAGGCGGCGAAATCCTCCACCCCCTGCCGCAGCGCGGCCTTCACATCCGCCATCGTAATGCGCTGAATTTCAGGTACCCCGACCTGCTGCGGTACAGACCAGTAATGCTCCGGCGGGGTGCTGCCTATGGTTCTGCCTGGGGCTTCAATCTGCTCCACCACCCATTCTATGGGATTGCGAATATGCATGGCTTTGCTCCTCCATCCGCACGGTTATGTGCCCGCGCTGGTATGGCGCGGTCAGCCTAGCAGAAAATAACGGAAAAGTCCCGAAATTTAGGCCTGCCCCTCATCTTGCTGTCAGCCGGGCCACCTCGGCTTTTAGCCGTGGCAGAATCTCGTTGCCGAACCATGGATTTTTCTTCTCCCATCCTGTGGTGCGCCAGGAGGGGTGAGGCAATGGCATGAAGCGCCCGCCCGCCGTGTGGGTGCGAACATATTCGGTCATGCTCGCCTTGCCGAGATAGCGCCGCTGGGCATAGCCGCCCACGAGCAGGATAAGTTCCACCTGCGGCATCTCCGCCAGCAGGCGCGGGTGCCAAAGCGGCGCGCATTCCGGGCGTGGCGGGGCATCGCCGCCATTGGGCAGGCGGCCAGGGTAGCAGAAGCCCATCCCCATGATGCTCAGCTTCGTATCGTCGTAGAAAATATCGCGGCCTATGCCCATCCAGGCGCGTAGGCGATCACCGGAGGCATCGTCAAACGGTACGCCGCTGGCATGAACCTTAGTACCCGGTGCCTGGGAGATGATAAGCAGCCGGGCAGTCGCGGAGAGGCGAAAAACTGGCCGCGCGCCCAGCGGCAGAACATCATGGCAAAGGCGGCAAGCGCGCGCTTCTGCTGAAACCGCGCTCAGCCTTCCTGCCGCCAGATCCGCCGTTTGGTCAACACCGCCACAATCGTGAGGAAGACGAAGAAGATAATCGCCCGCAAGCCCACCGCGTGCCGGGCCGAAAGGTTCGGGTCCGAGGCCCATGTGAAAAACTCCGCCACATCTGCTGCTTCCTGCGCTGTAGTGGCTTTGGTGCCGTCGGCGTAGGTTACAGCGTTATCGCGCAGTACGGCGGGCATGGAAACCTGCCCACCAGGAAAGGCCGCGTTGTAATTATGGCCAGGTAGCAGCGTGAAGCCTGCCGGAGCCGAGCCAAACCCGGTGAGAAAGCGAAAGATATAGCGCGTGCCGCCGGGGCGCTGGGCGACGATACTGGAAAGGTCGGGCGGCACGGCACCGCCCATATTCACCGGCGCAGGTTCTTTAAAGCGGTCGTTAGGCGTGGCGGGGCTGCCATCGGCCAGCTTCAC